>CBDUYG010000747.1:0-2219 GCA_965371385.1 uncultured Myxococcales bacterium
GTCCCCGACTTCGGCGCGGCGCTCACCGGTGACGTGTCGGGACTTCGAATCGGTCTCCCCAGGGAGTATTTCGTCGACGACGGCGCGAATCCCCGGGTGCTCGAGAGCGTGCGGGCCGCCGTGGCAGAGCTCGAGGGGGCGGGCGCGAAGGTGGTGGAGGTCTCGCTTCCCCATTCTCGCTACGCGGTTGCGACCTACTACCTCGTGGCCACGGCCGAGGCGTCGAGCAACCTCGCGCGCTTCGACGGAGCCCGCTATGGGCGCCGGGCGCCGGGCGTGCAGAGCCTCGATGAGATGTACGAGCGATCGCGTTCGGAAGGATTCGGCGCGGAGGTGAAGCGGCGCATCATGCTCGGGACCTTCGTTCTCTCGGCCGGCTACTACGACGCCTACTATCGCAAGGCCCAGTGCGTGCGCACGCTGCTGCGAGGCGATTTCGAGTCGGCGTTCGAGGAGTGCGACGTCATTGCGACTCCGACGAGCCCCGAGGTGGCGTTCAAGCTCGGCGAGAAGAGCGAGGATCCGGTCAGCATGTACCTCTCGGACATCTATACCGTCTCGGCGAACCTCGTCGGCATTCCCGGAATCTCGCTTCCGTGCGGATTCGCCGATGGGATGCCGGTGGGCCTGCAGCTGCTCGGGCGGCCCCTCGACGAAGAGGGATTGCTGCGCGTGGGTGATGCATTCCAGCGCCGCACCGATCACCACGAAAGACGCCCGCCGGAGCTCGCATGACGGAGAATCTCTACTACGGCTACGAAGTCGTGATCGGCCTCGAGGTCCATACCCACCTCAAGACCGATTCGAAGCTCTTCAGCCCGGCGCCCGTGCGCTATGGCGATGAGCCCAATCACGACGTTCACCCGATCGATCTGGCGCTGCCCGGAGTGCTGCCCGTGCTCAACGCCGACGTGGTCGAGCTCGCGATCCGGCTCGGCCTGGCGACTCACAGCACGGTGAATCACCGATCGGTTTTCTCGCGCAAGAACTACTTCTACCCCGATCTTCCCAAGGGCTATCAGATCTCCCAGTACGACGAGCCCACGGTGAGTGGCGGCTGGCTCGATATCGAGGTTCCGGTTCCGGGTGCGAAGAAGGGAACGACCCGGACCCGGCGCATCGGGATCACGCGTGCCCATCTCGAGGAGGATGCGGGCAAGTCGATTCACGACCCCGCTCATGCGGGCAGCGACGATACGCTGATCGACTTGAATCGAGCCGGCGTCCCCCTGCTCGAGATCGTTTCCGAGCCGGACATGCGATCGCCCGAGGAGGCGGGAGCCTATCTTCGCAAGCTTCGCTCGATCCTGCGTTATATCGGGGTATCGGATGCGGACATGGAGAAGGGGCAGTTTCGCTGCGACGCCAATGTCTCCCTGCGACCTCCCGGCCGGGAGGAGCTCGGAACCCGCACGGAGATCAAGAACATCAACTCCTTCAACTTCGTCGAGGCCGGGATCCGGGCCGAGATCGAGCGCCAGGCCGAGCTGCTCGACGACGGTGGTGAGGTCGTGCAGGCGACCATGTCCTTCGATCCGGATACGGGCCGTACCCGTGTCATGCGGCTCAAGGAGAACGCCGACGATTATCGCTACTTCGACGATCCCGACCTCGTCCCCCTGATCATCGACGAAGCCGAGATCGAGCGCGTGCGAGCGCTCATGCCCGAGCTGCCGGATGCGAGGCGCTCCCGCTTCGAGCAGGAGTTCGGCCTTTCCCAGGGCGATGCCGAGACGCTGACGGCGAGTCGCTCCCTCGCGGACTTCTTCGAGGCGACCGTCGCGATCGTTGGCCGGGCGAAGGGCCAGGCGAAGGGCGTGGCGAACTGGGTGCTGCGGGATGTGCTCCAGATCCTGCGCAGTGAGAACGTCGAGATTGGCGACCTCGCAATGACTCCCGAGATCCTTGCCTCCCTCGTGAAGCTCATCGATGCGTCCCGGCTCACGGTCAAGAATGCTCGTGAGCTCTTCCCGACACTGGCGGCCGAAGGCGGGGATCCCGAGGCGCTCATGCGGGAGCGCGGCATGGAGGCGGTGCAGGACACCGGCCTGATCGAGCGAATCGTCGCCGAGGTCCTCGGAGCCAACCCCCAATCGGTGGAGACGTACCACGCGGGAGATGCCAGGGTCTTGAATTTCCTGATGGGAAAAGTAATGAAGGCCACCCAGGGCAAGGCGAACCCCGCCGAGGTGAAGGCGATCCTCGAGCGAGAACTCGGC
>CBDUYG010000748.1:0-2219 GCA_965371385.1 uncultured Myxococcales bacterium
GGCTTCCTGGAGGAGAATCAGGTCGGCACCATCCGACAGCCGGTGAATATCGACTTCCAGCTCGGACTTCTTGTTCTTCTGGATGTTCCAGTTGAGCAGACGAATGGCGCCCGGGAGCAGCGAATCAATGGGATGGTCCTGCTTGCGGCCCACTGCGGCGGCGCATGCATCCGCGTCGGTGATGCCCGGATGCTCCGGCGCCTGGGCTCCATCGCCGGCATGAGCGCGTAGAGCGCCGCCACCCACACAGGAAGCAAGAATCAGAGCGATACTGATGAAGGTGAGGAAGCGCGGCATTCTGCGGGTCCGAATCTCCTGTTGTTCGAATTTCAAATGTTCGAATTTCGAACGGTGCGACCGGCGGCGAATCGGGTGACCTGCCGAGATGCATTCCGGAGTCCTCAAACTCGCGCTGATGACCGTGGATCGGATCTCGCGCTGGGGCGCTCGCGACTCCGGGTGTTTAGACACAGCCTCCCCTTATATAGTTCCATCCCAGCCGAGATCAAGTGCATGTCGATCTCTCACGCACGGCGGTTCAAGTTATCGAAATCACAACGGATTCTTGATGCGATACCGTGTGAACCCACGCATCCGTCGTTCGCCGCGCCCATGATATCCAGGGCTCGCGATTCTGACCCGGAAGAGGACCCGAAATGCTCGAGTGGCTGACCGAACGAAGACGCCAGCGGCTCCTCGAGGAGCCCTTCCCCGCCGAGTGGCTCGGCCACATCGAATCCAACGTCAGGCACTTTCGGGCGCTCGGCGACGAAGAACGTCGACACCTTCTGGACCTCGTCCAGATCTTCGTACACGAGAAGCACTGGGAAGGCTGCGGGGGCCTCGAGCTCGATGACGAAGTTCGAGTGACGATCGCGGCCCTTGCCTGCTACCTGGTGCTCGGCCTCCCCCACGAACTCTACCGCAACGTCCAATCGATCCTCGTCTACCCGACGACCGTCGTGACTCCGGAGCGCCCCACCAGCACGTTCGCGCCGCCACAGCTGCAGCATTCGAACGTACCGATCCTGGGGGAGGCGCAGCTTCGCGGCCCGGTGATCCTCGTCTGGGATGCGGTGGTGCGAAATGCGCGGCACCCCGAGCACGGCCACAACGTCGTCTACCACGAGTTTGCCCACAAGCTCGACATGCTCGACGGGCAGATGGACGGAACGCCCGAGCTTCCCGGGCGGGAGGACTACCGCCGCTGGGTCGAGGTATTCGAGCGGGAATACCTCGAACTGCAAGCGGCTGCGAAGAAGGGAAGCCGCACCTTCATCGATGCCTACGGGGCGACGAACGAGGCGGAGTTCTTTGCAGTAGCGACGGAGTACTTCTTCGACGACCCGAAGAGCATGACGAAGCATCACCCGGACTTGTACAAAGTGTTGCGGTCGTTCTATCGACAGGATCCGGCGACGCGGTAGGGCAATCGGGGGCTGTGGCGCATTATTGCCATCAGGTAGAGCGAAGAGCGGCCGCATCTCGCTTCGCCATGCGCTGTCTTCGCTCTCGATGGGGGAATGGCGGGCGGTCCCCACCTGTTACCAGAGTTCAGTCGTACGACTTTCGGGGCATGAAATCCCCTCGCCCCTCCGGCAGGCTGTCGAAGAAGTGCCAGAGCGGATTCAAGAGATCCATGCCGCGGAAGCCGTGCTCGCCCAGATCCGCCGACTGCGAGTAGAAGTGATGGAGCGACCCATCGGCCGCGCGCTCGATGACCGAGAGCCCCGGGTTCTGGCCCCCCTCCTCGGTCTCGAAGCCGAGTTCACGCTTGATGCCCGAATCCCCGGCCGAAACGATCCGGATGTTCTTCCAGCCACGGCTACGCGCATACTCGCCGAAGGCTCCCGGGTCGCCGGCGATGAAGAGGATGAAGCTTGCGCGCTGCTCGAGGTGAGGGATGACGCCGTCGTAGCCGTCCGCCCAGGAGGTGCACGTCGGACAGGGGTGCTCTTGTGCGCCTCCATACATGAAGTGGAGCAGGATGAGCGGCTTGTGGGAGCTCTCGATGAGTTCGGAGAGGAACACAGGGGCGGGCGCGCCGTCGCGAATCTCCAGGAATTCCTGGTCGGAGATCGTGGTATCGCGCGGGAGTGAGCGCCGAAGCTCTGCGACGCGCTCGCGCTGATCGCGCAGCGCCACCTCCGCGGCCTGCAGCTCGTCGCGAACCTTCGCGTAGGGGGCCGATTCATTCGAAAGTCGTCCGATCTTCATCG
>CBDUYG010000749.1:0-2217 GCA_965371385.1 uncultured Myxococcales bacterium
AGCAGTTCAGCATGTGCATCAACTGCATGCTCTGCTACTCGGCCTGCCCGGTCGTGGCGAACGAGCCGGAGTTCCTGGGGCCGGCCGCGATCGCTCTCGGCCACCGCTACAACCTGGACTCGCGAGACCAGGGCAGCGACGAGCGCAACGAGATCTTCCGGGGCGAGGGGACGGTGTTCTCCTGCTCGTACGCCAACGAGTGCAGCGAGGTCTGCCCCAAGAACGTCGATCCGGCAGCGGCCGTCAATCAGGCGAAGTTTGGAGCCGTGATCGATTGGGCCAAGGGCCTGGTGCTGCCGCGGGGAGGGGGAGAGTAGATGGCCGGTTCCGCACATCCGCATTCGATGGCGCCGCCGAAGCCGGGTCGCACCCGCACGGCACCGCCCCAGATGCCCAGCAGCTGGTGGTCGGCCTCGCGCATACGCACCTACCTGCTCTTCGACGCCACCGGGGTGATCTACTTCCTGGTGGGCTTCCTGGTGCTCAAGATGATCTGGTCGCTCGGGGAGGGCCCCGAGAGCTGGAACGCGATGATGGCGGGATTCAAGAACCCCATCTACATCGCCTTTCACGCGTTCGCGCTGGCTTCGGTGATCTTCGTCGGCGTACGCTTCTTCCGGCTCTTTCCAAAGGCGCAGCCCAGGGACACAGGGCTCCCGATGCCGCCGGAGCCCGCGATCCAAGCGCTCCTCTACGTCGTCTGGGGCGTGCTGACCCTCGTGTTCGCCTGTGTTCTCGCGGGAGGAATCTTCTGATGAAGGCATTTCTCTTGAAGGTCGAACCGGTGATCTGGCTGCTCTTCGGGCAGGGGATCCTGATCGGTACGATGTTGATGACGGGGTGGATCCTCGTGGTCGGACTGCTGATCCCGCTCGGCGTCGTCGACGCCGATGCGCTCTCGTACGAGCGGGCCTATGGGCTCGGCTCGAACATCATCGGTCGCCTGCTGCTCGCCGCGTTGATCGCCCTGCCGCTCTGGAAGGGGGCTCATCACCTTCGCTCGCTCGCGGTCGACATGGGCGGAGGGGATCGCGACAGCGTCGTGGCGTCGATCCTCTATCTCACTGCGCTGGCGGGAACGGTGTTCGCGATCGTGGCGGTGGCGCGGCTTTAACTCGAATTGTTCGTGAGCGCTCTGCAGCACTCTTGCCGCCCTCGCTACGAGCTTCACGAATAATCCGGGCTAACAAGCACGTCCGGGCAAATCCGCGCTCGCGACTCCTTCGCGGCTCATGGCGAATCCGGTGGCCGATGCTCGATTGCATCGGCTGCTTCGAGCACTCACTATCGATGATTAGCGATTATTATCGATGGGGCGGGTGCGTTGCTTCGAGTTCATCTCGCTCAAAGCCCGGCTTCCAGCACCGCGACGTAGCGGTCCACCATCTCGTCGATTCCGAAGCGCTCCTCGGCGCTGCGGCGTGCCGCGGCGGAGTAGCTGGAATAGCTCTCCAGGATCTTCTCTGCAGCCGGCCCGAGGGAGGCGACGTCCGGCACCTGCATCTTCCAGGGGTCGGCGCCGTAGGGGAGAACGCTTCCGGCCGTGTCGGAGACGAGCTCGGAGAGCGATCCGCTGTCGAAGCCGATCACCGGAGCACCCGAGGCCAAGGCTTCGACGACCGAGTTGGGGCAGGCCGGATTGACCTCGAGCACCAGATAGAGCGAGTTGCGATAGACCTCGGGCATCTCCTCTCGGGGTAGGGCGCCCATGACGCGAATTCGCCCCTCGCGCACGAGGCCGGCGAGTCCACTCTCGGGGTCCGCATCGAGGTAGCCGCACACGACGGTCTCCGAGACGAGCTCCCGATCGCAGAGGTAGCGGGTCAGCTCCTCGACGGGGCGGACGTAGGCGGCCAGGTCGTGGATGCTGCCCTCCACGCAGAGGAGCCTGGGAAGCGAGGGGGCGGTTGCTTCCGATTCGGGCTGAAACTCGGAGAGATCCACTCCGTTGTAGATGATGTCATCTGGACAGGGCGCGGGGCCGAAGCGATCGTGCCAGCTCCTGCGAACGAACCGGCTCTGATAGATCACGTGATCGGCCAGGCGATTGCGGATCGTTCGCATCAGGAAGTTGCTCAGCTTCTGCAGCTGACGACTCTTCCAGGGCATGGGCATGGTGTCGTAGCGCCAGTTGAATCCATCGAGGCGATGCACGATGCGCGCTCCCCTGCGCTTGCAGCGCCAGAGCCAGGCCAGCTTTCGCGTGGCCGCGACCAC
>CBDUYG010000750.1:0-2216 GCA_965371385.1 uncultured Myxococcales bacterium
TTGGTGTGGAAGAGCTCTCCACCCCGGCTGGCGCGATCCTGCCAGAGCCCGCGGTACTTCTCGCTCTTCTCGAATGCTTCGAGGATCGAGACGCTCTGCTCGATGTTCCCCTCCGGGCCGAGGCGGGTCACGAAGTCGTCCCTGACGGGCTTGTCCGCGTTGATGCGCTCGATCATCTCGACCTTCGAGGTAAGGAGGTAGATGTCTCCGTTGGGCATCACCTGCAGGTCGTGGTGGGCCATGTTGGGCCGCGCCCAGATGACGTTCGAGTCCTTGTCGATCTTCGCGATCCCGACGCTGTCCCAGATCGCGAGGATGTCGCCGTTCTCGAAGAGGTGGGCGCGGCGGATGAACCGGGTCCACTCGAGGCGGCTCTTCTTCTCGAGCTCCGGCCAGACGTCGGTGAAGTCGACCAGCCAGCGGTGCAGGACGTTGCCCTCCATGTCCGCGAGGGCGGCTTCGGCGCCGTGGCCCGAGAGATAGAAATTGAGTCCCGACTCGGCACGCTCTTCATCGAAGATGGTGACGTTGCGGAAGCCCGTAGCTGGGACCGAGCCGCTCACATAACCAATGGCCGACAGGCGCTCCAGCTCCTCGATCTGTTCGGGCGTGAGGTCGCTGCCGTCATCGCCGGCGCGGACGTTCCGGCGCTCGCGATAGCGGCCCTTCGCGCCGGGGAGCTCCTTCGGCTGCTCGACGAGAGCGCGAGGCAGGCTGTGAGCTAGGGGGACTTCGCCGGACGACTCCCTCCCGTCTTTCGTCGAGGCCGGCGAGCCTGGGCCTGTCTCGAGCGCCGGGTCTGCGACCCTCCCAGCAGTCGATCCACTCGGGCGCTCCACCGGCGCCGACTCTCCCGTTCCGGGCGCCTCATCTCGGGAAACCGGCCTCTCATCCGTACAGCCGACGATCGCGACCACCAGGATGAACAGGAGAAGCCAGGGGATCGCCACCAGGACAGCCCTCTTACACGTCATCCAGGGCACGGCCCAGCCGGGCCGGGAGCCACTCGAGTCCCGTTTCATTGCCTTGCGCCCACCGCCATTCATCCTCACTTCGGAAGAATCCGAAGCTACCACAGGCGTTTCCAGGGGCGGCCGGTCCCATGCGGGGACCCCTCAAATCGTCCCCTCCTCGCGGAGACGCTCGATGTCGCTCTCGTCGAGGCCCAGCTCTGCGAAGACTTCGCCGTTGTCGGCGCCGAGATCCGGCGCCAGCGGGTGCTCGCGTGGCTCGGCGTCGCTGAACTTCAGCGGGTTCCCGTGAAAGGTGATCTCGCCGATCGTGGGATGGGGGTGGGTCTCGATCATGCCGCGCGCGCACAGCTGAGGATCGTCTGCCAGCTCTTCGGGCCGCGCGACCCGGGCAACGGGAACGTCCGCACCATCGGGGCCGAGGATCGCGATCACCTCGTCGCAGCTGCGTTCACCGACCCACTCCTGAAAGATCGCGTTGAGCTCCCGGCGGTGCTTCGCACGGCCGCGATGGCTCTTGTAGCGCTCGTCACTCGCGAGCTCCGGCCGGCCGATCCCAGCGCAGAGGGGACGGAAGAGACGGTTGCTCGCGGACGCAATCACGATGTGTCCGTCGCGCGCCGCGAAGGCATCGTAGGGGGCGGTGAAGGGGTGCTGATTTCCCACCCGCTCCATGCTCTCACCAATGCCCTTGAAGATCGTCAGCGCCGAGTCCGTGACGGCGAAGATCGTATCTTGATTCGAGAGGTCGAGTACCCGGGCCTCTCCACGGCGATCGCGATCCAGCAGGCCGGAAACGATCCCCAGGGCGAGATAGAGCCCGCCCACGAAGTCTCCGAGCGCGCCGCCGCCGCGTACGGGGGGGCCGTCGGGGAATCCGGTGAGGGACATCAGGCCGCCGGTCGCCTGGGCGACGATGTCATAGGAGGCCTGGCCCGCCCGCCACCCAGTGGCGCCGAAGCCCGAGAGCGACGCGACCACGCAGCGCGGATTGCGACGCTGAATCACCTCCGGCCCCAGGCCCCTCGATTCCATCCAACCCGCGCGAAAATTCTCCACCACCGCGTCGGAGCGCTCCGCCAACTTCAGGAAGATCTCGCGCCCCTCCTGCTTGCGCAGGTCGAGGGTGATCGAGCGCTTGCCGCGGTTGGTGTTCTGGAACGAGAGCGACGTCTCTCCCTTCTTCGAGGGCCCGTAGCGATAATCGTCGCCTGTCCCGGGGCGCTCGACCTTCGTCACCTCGGC
>CBDUYG010000751.1:0-2213 GCA_965371385.1 uncultured Myxococcales bacterium
CAGCCGCTGCTCGAATCCTTCGGCGAGGGGAGTTACCTCCCCCATCTCATCGATGGCTTCGAGCCGAAGCGTACGCCGCGCGAGCAGGGGTAGTGCGGAGCCGATGCGCTCGAAACGACTGCGTTCACTCCGCAGCCCAGTCAGGCGGCCATCGATCTCCCGGAGCTTCTCCTCCGCCTCCGCGAGAGTGCGCTCGTGCTCCAACCACGCGCTGGGCTTGAGGGAGCCGTCCTTGATCTCCTTCTTGAGCTGCTGGAGCTGGGAGAGGGCCGCATTGATATGGGGCTTGGAGGCCCGAGCCGCGAAGAGCTCCTTCGCATCAGCGTCGAGGCCCGAGATCACCTTGCGAAGACTGCCCGAGCCCAGGCCGGCAGCAAAGAGGGACTTCCCCACGTCGCCGTCGTCTTCGAGAAGGCTCTGGCCTCCTTCGAGAAGGGTCACGTGATCGATTCCGAAGAAGCTCCGGAAGAGCTCGTCTGGAACACCACGCAGATAGGGCTCGAGTGCGTCATCGTCCATGGAATCGGCGTCGTCCCAGCTGCGCAGGGTGTTCTTGCTGCCCTTCTTGCGCAGGAACTCGAGCTCTCGGCCGTCCGAATGTCGCAGCCGACCCCCGATCCGCATGCTCGCGTAGTCGTGGAGGAAGTTGTCGGGGGTGCGCGCCGGGATGCCATAGAGGAGGTGGTGGATGGCGCGGAGTGCCGAGCTCTTGCCCGCCTCATTCCTTCCGAAGATCACGTGCAGCCCGCGATCTCCCGCCTGGAGCTCGATGCGGCGCTCGGTGAATGGGCCATACGCCTTGAGGTAGAGCTCGAGAATTTTCACTGGGCGTCCCCCTCTTCGAGAAGACGGGAGAGGAGAAGCTCCTTTACCTGGGGAAGCGCCGCCTGCAGAGTGGCGGGATCGACGGGGTCCAGGGACTCCTCTCCGGCTGTGATCTCGATGGGGAGCTTGCCCTTGAGGTCATTGAACTCCTCGGCGAGGCCCTCGAGCTCGAGGGGAGACGCCTCGAGGCCGGCGATCATTCGCAACAGGTCGCCGAGCGCGTCGTCCCGATCGAGCTGGGCGGTGAGATCCACCGGCCGGGTCGTCTCGAGCCTTACCTTCTCGAGCCACACCCCCGGGCCGGGGAGCGAGGACGCCTGGGCGCGATACTCCTGCATCCAGCGCTCGGGCTCCCTGGCAAGGGCTGCATGAGCCGGCGATGCCCCCTCGAGAACGAGGCGCGCCGCCACGAGGCGATCGCCGGCCTCGTCCAGCTCGTCCGCCAGAGCCTGGCGGACCCGATCGATGCTGGCATCGGCGCTCCGGACCTCGCCAAGATCGACGCGAACGACGGCCCAGCGCACGACATCCAGCTCTCGGCTCTCGACCGCAGACACCTCCCCGTTCTCCACCGTGACCACGCTGCAGCCCTTGGGTCCGACCTCCCGGATGTGGCGCCCCTGGACATTACCCGGGAACACGATCCATGGATCCCGCGAGACCTCTTCCCGTCGATGCACATGGCCGAGAGCCCAGTATTGATAACCCTTGGAGCGAAGGTCATCCACGGAGCAGGGCGCATAGTCGTCATGGGGCGGCCGCCCGTCGAGGCTCGTGTGCAGCAGGCCGATATCGAAGCGACCGGGCTCCCCGGCCGGGTAGGCCTCGGCGAGATTCTCTCCCACGCTTCGGCTCGCGAAGCTCTGGCCGTGAATCGCCACGCCCCACTCGTCCAGCACCACTGTCTGCGGCTTCTTGTGGGAGTAGTGGGTGACGTTGCCCGGGAGCTTGAGGCTCCGGGTAATCTGACTGGCGGCGTCGTGATTCCCGGATACGAGATGGACGGAGATCTTCGCCTCGCGCAGACGGTTCATCTGGCCGACAAAGAAGAGCCCCGTGTTGTAGTCGCGCCAATCGCCGTCGTAGAGATCGCCGACCAGCAACACGAAGGCGACCTCCTCTTCGATGGCCAGCTCCACCAGGTTCTCGAAGGCCCGCCGGGTGGCGCTGCGTACCTCGTCGACGGGCGCATCCTCGTAGCGCTCGAGCCCCCGCAAGGGGCTATCGAGGTGGATGTCTGCGGCGTGCAGGAATCGGAACATCGGTGCGTCTCCTGTCGATCACTTCCCGGTCGTCTCCCGGTCGTCTCTCGGTCGACTCCCCAACGTCGTCGGCTCGGCTACGACAGCCAGTTCTCGCGCCGTAGCCGCAACCGCTCGAAAGCCGAG
>CBDUYG010000752.1:0-2209 GCA_965371385.1 uncultured Myxococcales bacterium
ACACCCGAGGCGGGACACGATCCCTTCCTCCCGATCCCGCTCATCTCCGAGCACACCTCTTCGATCGAGATCGGGACGAACGTGGCCATCGCCTTCCCCCGCAGCCCGATGGTGACGGCTCAGATCGCGTGGGATCTCCAGCAGCTCTCGGGCGGGCGATTTCGACTCGGACTCGGTACTCAGGTGAAGGCCCACAACGAGCGCCGCTACGCGACGCCCTGGCCGAGTCCGCCGGGACCGCGCATGCGCGAATACCTGCTGTGCATGCGCGCGATGTTCGAGACATTCTCGAATCCCGATGCGAAGCCGACGAAGTTCGAGGGCGAGCATTACCGGTTCACGATGATGAACCCCTTCTTCAATCCCGGCCCCATAGACTACGCACCGCCCCAGATCCTGATTGCCGCGGTGAACCCCACCATGGCGCGGCTCGCGGGTGAGCTCTGTGACGGCCTGCGCCTGCATCCGATCGCGACCTTCGGCTTCACCCACGAGATGGTCATTCCGGCCGTACAGGAAGGCGCGGAGAAGTCGGGCCGAAGCCTCTCGGATATCGATATCGTGGGGGCTCCCTTCCTCGCGCTGGCGAAGGACGAGGAGGGGGTAAGGGCCGCGATGGACGACCTCAAGCAACACATCGCTTTCTACGGCTCGACACCGACGTACCACTCTGTATTCGAGTTCCAGGGCTGGATGGACAAGGCCCAGGAGCTGCACCGTCTCTCGCGTGAGGGGAAGTGGACGGAGCTGCCCCGCTGCATCACGGACGAGATGCTCGAGGAGTGGGCGATCATCAGCACCTGGGACGACTTCGCGGCCCGCATCCGGGAGCGCTGCAGCGGCGTTTTCGATACGGTGCTGCTGGACCTTCCGCCGGACGCCCGGACGGACGACGATTTCGTCCGGTCCACGATCGAGGCCCTGCACCAGGGTTGAGCCCAGCGCGTGACGCTCGGCTCGAATCACGCGAAGCTCGGCCCACCTGGGGCTCGAACGAGGCTCGAACATCACTCGAATCACGATATGCGAGGAAAGAAGACATGGAAGTTGAAGATCAGTTCACCTTCGAGGTGAAGGACCACATTGGCGTGCTCACGATCAATCGGCCAGACCGGAAGAACGCGGTCAACTGGGAGCTCTGCGAGGCGATGGCTGCCCTGCTCCGTGACCTTCGCACCAACGACGACGTCAAGGTGATCGTGCTGACCGGCGCCGGCGGAGACTTCTCCTCCGGCGGCGACGCCGAGTTCCTGAGCGGTAACGCGGCCCGCCCCATCCCTGGGCTCTCGAACGACCCCCTCGAACGCTGGCAGCGCAAGAATCCGGCCGGCATGTTCGCCGAGTTCACCCGCATGATCGTCGAAGTCGACAAGCCCGTGATCGCCGCGGTGGAAGGCGCCTGCATGGGAGCCGGACTCGCCTACGCCCTGGCCTGCGACCGTCGCTTCGGCTCGAGGACCGTGATCATGAGCGCCGCCATGGTACGTCTCGGCTTCGCACCGGACTGCGGGATCACATTCTTCCTCCCGCGCATCGCCCGCCTCCCGGTGGCCCTCAACATGATCACCACCGGCCGCATCCTGAAGGCCGATGAGTGCTTCAAGGAAGGCCTGATCGACGAGCTCGTTGATGAAGGCGAAGCCCTCGCTGCAGCCATCAAGTACGCGAAGAAGCTGGCAGCCGGCCCGAGCGTCGCAATCGACCTCGCCCGCCGCTTCATCCACAAGTCGCTGACCTCGACCCTCGAGGAGATGATCGACTACGAGGGCGTCGCCGCCGTGATGTCGGCGATGACCGAGGACGCGAGAGAGGGAACGAACTCGTTCCTCGAGAAGCGACGACCGACGTACAAGGGCATCTGACCCACGATCGGCCGACTGAGGCCGACTGAGGGAGCAGGGTATCGCTTCAGGGGGCATCGGGGAGTTTCGAGTTTGCGGCGCTGCGAGGTCGCCGCCCCCGAAAGCGAAAAGCGCCCCGGCCTTGCGGTCCGAGCGCTCTTCGATCGAAGTCGGGGAAAGGAGGACGGAGGCCTCAGCCTCCCTCCAGGCCCTTCCCTGGTCCTTCCCCGGCGCCTACACGCTCCCTCTCGCCCTTCGCCTCTCGATCACGATGAAGCTGCCCGCACTGAGAAGCATCACCAGAGCCAGCAGACCCCAGGGCTGCAGGCCGGGCACTGGTGCGACCCAGACCTCGGAGTCGCATGCGT
>CBDUYG010000753.1:0-2205 GCA_965371385.1 uncultured Myxococcales bacterium
CACTCCTCCTCGCATCGAGCCCATGGGCGGCATCGTCTACATCTACCGCGGGGGCTCGGGTGCGATGACCTACCGCGTCCGCGCAGGAGCCGAGCGGGACGGAATCCGGGTGGGTGAACGCTTCTATCGCGGCTATCCGATTCCCGGCACCAGCGCCGACGAAGGCGATCGGATCGTGCTCTTCGCGATCGCAGTCGACTCGGCCGCCAACCCCAAGGTCATTCTCGAGGCCGCGGATGCCGCCGGAAACATCGCCACGGCCCGCCCCCCCGTAAAGGTCTTCGATCGCAAGTTCTCGAAGGAGCAGCTCAACCTCTCGGCGCGATTCTTCGCCAACGTGATCCCGGATCTCGCTGAGCGGCTGGGGGTGACGGCGCCCGACAACGTCGCGGCCTTCCAGATCATCAATCGCGACATCCGGGCGAAGAACGAGGAGCAGATTCAAGAGGAGATCCAATCCAGCGCCGATGCTCCCGCGTGGTCTGGCGCCTTTCACCAGCTCCGGAACTCCAAGGTGATGAGCCACTTCGCCGAGCAGCGGAGCTACTTCAGCGAAGGCAAGCCGATCTCCGAGGCGACCCACTACGGCTTCGATCTCGCTTCACGATCCCAGGTCCCCATCCTGGCCGCGAACGCGGGGAGGATCCTCTACGCCGACGAGCTCGGCATCTACGGCAACTGCGTCCTGATCGATCACGGGATGGGGCTCGTCTCGCTCTACGCCCATCTCTCGAGCATGGATGTCGCGCCGGGGGACGTCGTCGAGCAGGACCAGATGCTGGGCCGCTCGGGCGCCACGGGGCTGGCAGGCGGCGATCATCTTCACTTCGCGATCCTGGTCGGCGGCACCTATGTGGACCCCCTCGAATGGTGGGATCCGCGTTGGGTAAAGACACACGTGCAAGCGAGGCTCGAGCCATCCCGACCCTGATCCTGCCACTAGAGACGGATCTCACTGGCAAGCTGGTGCGGCGCTACAAGCGCTTCCTGGCGGACGTCGAGACCCCGGATGGGCGCGTCCACACGGTCCACTGCCCAAATCCCGGAAGCATGAAGGGCTGCTCGACCCCGGGAGCGATGGTGCGTTGCTCCTCCAGCGATAATCCGAAGCGCAAGCTCCGCCACACTCTCGAGATGATCCGGGTCGGACGCTCGTGGGTGGGTCTGCAACCACTCCACGCGAACCGCATCGCGGCCATGGCCCTCCGAGCCGGAGCCATCCCCGGGTTCGGGGGATATCGGGAGGTGAAGCCCGAGGTCGCGGTGGGGGGCGGGTCTCGTCTCGACTTCCGTCTGGACGATCATCCCCGGCGGCGCGGCGAGGCGTACGTCGAGGTCAAGAGCGTGACCCTCGGCGAGGCGGGCGTGGCGCGCTTTCCCGACGCGGTGACGACGCGCGGGCGCCGTCACCTCGAGACCCTCGCCCGTCTACGCGACGAAGGCGCGCGTAGCGCTCTCCTCTACATCGTGCAGCGCGTGGATTGCGGGTCCGTCGAGCCCGCGGACGACATCGACCCCGAGTACGGCGCGGCCCTGCGCGAGGCCGCGGCGCGAGGCGTCGAGGTGGTGGCCATGCAGGCGCGAGTCCAGGCGCGGGGAATCCGGCTCGAGGGATCGCTTCCGGTGGTGCTCTGATGCCTTCCAGAGCATCGAGTCGGAAGAACAAGGAGTCCGCCGGAGGAGCGAAGCCCGGAGCACGAATTGGGGCACGAGTCTCGCGCGCGAAGATCAGCCGGGTGCGCGAAAAGCTGCTGGCGTGGTACGACGTCCATCGCCGCGACCTTCCCTGGCGCCGCTCGCGCGACCCCTACGCGATCTGGATCTCGGAGACGATGCTGCAGCAGACCCGCGTCGAGACGGTGATCCCCTACTACGAGCGATTCCTCGAGAGCTTTCCCGACGTCGGCGCGCTCGCGAGTGCCGATCGCGATGAGGTGTTCCAGCTCTGGGCAGGGCTCGGCTACTACTCCCGGGCCCGCAACCTCCACGAGGCTGCACGCAAGGTGGTGGCCGAGTTCGAGGGCAATCTACCCGACGACGTAGAGGCCCTGCGCGAGCTTCCCGGGATCGGGCGTTACACCGCCGGTGCCCTGGCCTCGATTGCCTTCGATCGACCGGAAGCGATCGTCGACGGCAACGTCAAGCGCGTCCTGTGTCGGGTGCTGGGGATCCGGCAGGACATCGCCCAGAAGGAGGTAGACGATC
>CBDUYG010000754.1:0-2195 GCA_965371385.1 uncultured Myxococcales bacterium
GGCGTTCTGAAGGATCCCGAGCCGACGATTGCCGTCTCGGAGCTCGGAGATTCGTCCGTGAACTTCGTGGTACGGCCCTGGTGCCACAACGCCGATTATTGGGACGTCCGCTTCGCGTTGATCCACCAGCTGAAGGACGCCATCGAGAGCGCCGGCTGCTCGATTCCCTTCCCCCAGCGCGACCTTCATGTGATCTCGGATCAGACCGAGGGGGCCGCCTGAGGACTCGCTGCACGCTCGACCGGTGTCATCGTCGTCCGGCTGCGCGTTGGCCCTGGCTGCGCTGAGAGCCGGCCGCACGTTCGATTTGCCGCGCTCTGGAATGGCGCCTCTACGCTCCCGCTGCGCTTCCGACTCGAGGGAGGCGTCGAGCTCGAAAGGCTCAGGACTTGCCGCCCTTACGCGCTGCCCAGCGGTAGCCGGATCTCTCCTCGGTCCCACTCGGCGGATCCTCGGTTTTCCGCCCGCTCGCCCGCACCCGTCCGCGATCCTTCTTGCCGCTTCGGTGACGGCCCTGCGGAGCGCGAGCGGGAATCAAGCACTCGGGTCCATCGCCGATCAGATCCGTCCGGCCTGCCTTCGTCAGGGCCTGCTTTACGTCGTCATGGTTCTCCGGCAGGAAGTACTGCAGCAGCGCCCGCTGAAGGCGACGCTCCCTGGCTCCTCGCGCAACCGGGACGCGCTTCATCGTCTCCGGGTCGATCCCGGTGTGGTACATGCACGTCGCAATATCCATCGGCGCCGGGATGAAGTCCTGAACCTGGCGCGGCCGATGTCCCTGTCGCTTCAGGAAGAGCGCCAGCTCGATCATGTCCTCGAGTTCACTCCCCGGGTGGCTGGCAATGAAGTAGGGCACCAGGTACTGATCCTTGCCGGCCCGTTTCGAGGCGCTGCGAAAGCGCTCGGAGAACTCCTCGAAGGTGCACTGGGGCGGCTTCTTCATCAGCGCCAGGACGCGATCGCTGACATGCTCGGGAGCGACCTTGAGGTGGCCACCGACGTGATGCTCAACCAGCTCCTTCAGGTACTCGGGCTCGCCTCGAGCGAGGTCCATCCGGATCCCGGAGGCGATGTGGACCTTCTTAACTCCCTCGATCGAGCGACTCGCGCGCATCAGTTCGATCAGAGGAGCATGATCGGTGTCGAGGAGCTTGCAGACTTTCGGGCTGACGCACGAGAGCCGGCGGCAGCGCGCTTCCGCTTCGGGCTTCGAGCAGCGCATCCGGTACATATTCGCGGTCGGGCCGCCGAGGTCGCTCACGTGCCCCGAAAAATTCTTGCGCGCGGCCAGCCCGCGAATCTCCTTCAGGACGGACTCGCGGCTGCGGCTCTGGATCGTCCGCCCCTGCTGCAGGGTGATGGAGCAGAACGTGCAGCCACCGAAACATCCCCGCATGATCTGGACCGAGTCTGCGATCGTGCGCCAGGCCGGGATCTCCCCTGCGTCCGCATAGCTGGGATGCGGCTCGCGCGTGTAGGGAAGATCGTGAACCGCATCCATCACGGCTTCGCTGAGAGCGTGGGGCGGAGGGTTGACGACCACAATGCGATCTCCGCTGCGCTGGGTGAGGCGCCGGGCGTTGAGTGGATTGGTCTCGCGATGCAGCAGGCGGGTCGCGCGGGCGAAGGCGAGCGCCTCGCTCTCCACCTCCTCATGACTCGGAAGCTCGATCGTCTCGCCCTCGTTCGCAGCATCGTCCCAGTGATGATCGGGAAGCTCTTCGTTCTTGCCGAGCAGATAGGCAACACCGCGCAGATCCCGCAGATCCCGAATCGTCTCACCGGCATCCAGGCGCTGGGTGATCGAGACGATCGTGTTCTCGCCGCTTCCGTGTACGACCAGATCGGCCTTGGATGTGACGAGGCTGCTCGGCACCACCTTGTCCGACCAGTAGTCGAAGTGGGCCACGCGACGCAAAGAGGCCTCGACTCCACCGGCCACCACCGGCACCCCCTTGAATGCCTCCCGGCAGCGCTGGGCATAGACCGCATTCGCACGATCGGGCCGGCACTCGATCCGCCCCCCGGGCGAGTAGGCATCGCTGTTGCGCCGCTTCCGATTGGCCGTGTAGTGGTTGATCATCGAATCCATCGCCCCGGCACTGACGGCGTAGAAGAGCCGAGGCCTCCCCAGCGCCCGCCACGGCTCGGCGCTGCGCCAATCCGGCTGGGCGAGGATCGCGACCCGGAAGCCG
>CBDUYG010000755.1:0-2194 GCA_965371385.1 uncultured Myxococcales bacterium
CACATCAAGCGTGCCTTCTTCAAGCTCGACGTCCACACCCAGAGCGAGATGATCGAGCTCCTTCGGCAAGATCCTTCGATCGTCGCCCCCTATCACGTCGTGGCGGGTCTGCCCGCCGACTCCGACCGCGCACTGAGCGAAGAGATGATCGAGGTGGACCGCGCCGTCGAGAAGCGGATCGAAGAGTGCGCAGCCTCGGCGACGAAGGCCGACGGAATGAAGGAGATCATTCGTACCGTCCTTCCTCTCGATGAAGCCAGTCGCCGCGAGTGGCGCGTTCGTCTCGCGGCTCACGTGGTCGGTCCGCAGCAGCGGGTCGTGCGCGAGGTATCGAGTGACATCCGACACAAGTGGTCGGCGAAGCCGCTCTTGCGCATCCGGGATCTACAGGCCCGCGGCTGGATCCATGAAGATCTCGATACGGGGGAGGTACGGCGCCGACTCTTCTCCGCCGTCTACGCAGCGGCTCTTGCCCTGCTCGCCGACACCTCTCCCGAGGAGCAGCGGCGGCAGCTTGCCGTGATCGATCGACTACTCGAGGAGATCGCTCCGGACAGCAATCCCGGGGCGTGAGAGCCTGACGGCTGGTATCCGGGCTTGCAAAGACGGCCTCGAACCCCAACCATTCCGGGCATGACACACAACTCGATTTCGCGTCGTTGGTCGGCAATCGATCCCCTGCTCGATCCCCTGCTCGTCCTCGTGTTCGTCCTTGCAGCCCTGCTCTCTGGATGCGGGTCGGAAAAAGCCGCCGAAGATCGCGAAGCCGTCGCGACTGAAGCGGCCGACACATCGGTGACGACTTCGAGCTCCAGCGCGCCACCCGAAGCTCCCACGGACGGCCCGGCAGTGCGACGAATCGTCGATGGATGTGACCCGGTCGAAGCCTCGCTCCAGTACGAGAGCTACGTAGGCGATCGCGCCCTTGCGATCCTGAGCTGGACGGGGATGGCCGAGCACGCGGCCAATCTCGAAATCCCGATCTACGTCGTGGGGATCGAGGATGCGACTCTGTACATACGCTTCCTCAACTTCCCGATGCGGGAGCAGTACCTCAACATCTGGCTGGGAAGCGGCCACATCAGCTCGGCGCCCGATCAGATCTTCCTGCTCGACCCATGCTCGGCCAGGCTGGAGCCCTGGCCGAGCTGAAGATGCGACGAAGGGCCCACGACCCAGGACTCTCCGGAAGTAGGGTCCCAGGCCGTGAGCCACCTTGCAGAAGCCACTACCAGAAGATGTACTTCTCCTTCTGGAAGAGCTGGCGAACCCTCAGCTGCTCCGCCCGATCCGTATCGTCGTAATTCGTGAAGCTCGCACCGAGCTGCTGGAGGACGGGCTTGACGGCCGCGACCGGCACCTTGATCGAGACCGGAAGCATGCAGGAGAGGCCGACCGTGTCCGGAAAGTCCGCCGGGTTCACACTCTGCAATCGACCCGCCAGAAGGCCCTGGCTGAGATCCGCCGTCTCGACCCAGTTCTGGACCCCCGGATCCTGCTTCGAGAGCACGATGAAGTAGGCATCCTGCTGACCGCAGAAGGGCCCGCCGGCCTGACTGATCTGCTGCTGGGCAGGGTGGTACGTCGGCTGGCTCAGCTCGCCCTGGCAGGAGCCGTCGAGGCCCCACGACATACTCGCGTGGCGGTTTCCCCAATCGGCGGACGAGCCCCAGAAGTTGGAGAGCTGAAAGCCGTAGTACTTCGCGACATCCTCGTCGGGAAAACGAATGATCAGTGCCTCATCATCGGCGATGTCGAACCACATCAGCATGCTGAGCTGGGTCGTGATCCCGAGCCCTCCGGTCGGTCGCCACGGAGTTGCCGTGTTGACGGGAATCTGCTTGATCGTGTCGATGAAGGCAGGCCAGAAGGGCGCTTGAACTTCGTTCAGCGCAATGCCGTCCCGAATCTGCTGGGTCATCACGGCCGGACTGAGAGGGGCCGAAGGAACGCCCTCGGTTCCCACCTTCTCGATGTGGATCGCGCCGGGAAACTCATTCTCCCAGTTGCAGCTGCTCTGACGACGCGCAATCTGCAGCGTCTCCGCCGGAATCAGCTCGAGCCAGTTCTCCCAGGCGGGGTCGCGAAGCTCGGGGCAGCTCGCGTACACCTCGAAGGAACCATCGGGGTTGAACGTCATGTCTTCGTCTTCGAGAGTCGGTCCACCGCCGGCGCCCGCGCCGGTATCGAAGGT
>CBDUYG010000756.1:0-2193 GCA_965371385.1 uncultured Myxococcales bacterium
GAGAACATGTCCTGGAACATCTCGGTCTGCATCCACTCGGGGTCGCCCATCACCTTGGCGAGGCCGTTCCACTGCCCCGGCTCGAGGGCGAGCATCCAGACGTGGCCATCCTTGCAGGGGACGATGGTGGCGGGGGCGCCCAGAGGCATGCCGACCCCCGTTCGCTTGTCGAACTTCCCGTCCTGGGCGTAGCCGCCGATGTTCTGGCCGCCGACGAAGGTCGCGGCGATCGCCTCGGCGCAGGAGACGTCGACCTGCTGGCCGCCGCCGACGTTGTCACGCCCGTAGAGCGCAGCCATCCCCCAGGAGGCCGCCGCGATTGCACCGAAGTAATCGGCCGCGAAGGTTCCCTGCTCGAGGGGCATCTCGTCCGGGCGCCCGCAGTAGCGGGAGCTCGCGCCCGAGAGGTGATAGGCGTTGAGGTCCGTGCCCTTCCAGTCGGCATAGGGACCCGTCTGGCCGAAGGGCGTGATCGAGATCATCACGAGGTTGGGGTTGAGCTTCGCCAGTGACGCATAGTCGAGGCCCCACTCGCGCATCTGGGCCGGGCTCTGATTTTCGATCAGGACGTCGGCGCGAGCGATCAACGCGAGGAGCTTCTCCCGATCGGCGGGGGCTTCGAGGTCGAGAGTGACCGAGCGCTTGTTGGTATTGAGAAAGAAGAAGGTGCCGCTCTTTTCGAGGTGGGGCCCGTCGTTCGGGAAGGGGCCCCAGCTTCGGGCGGGATCGCCCTGCCCCGGCGGCTCGACCTTGATCACCTCGGCCCCGTAGTCGGCGAAGAGCTTGCCGCAATAGGGCCCGGATACCATCTCAGCCAGCTCGATGACCTGGATTCCCTCGAGAGCGTCTGCCATCTCTCCTCCTCACGATCGGGTTGACCGGCGGCCTGCCCGGACGAGCCGGCTCGACGCGCCACGGGACACATCACCCCCATGCGTTGACTCGAGGTGAGGTGCGGAAGCTTATCAGCTACGCGAAGCCGCTGGGGCGGGAAGCGCTACTTTGCTCCGCCACCGGAAAGGCGCCGGAAGAAGCCGGTGATCGCCGCCCAGATCGTCTTCAACAGCAGGGGCAGAACCTTGAGGGGAACCTCTTCGGGGGGAGCAGTGGGCTGACCACCGCCGCTTCCCGAGCTCGCGCCCTGGCCGGAGCCGGCATCCGCCGTCCCGGCCGACGCGGCGGAGTCTTCCTCGAGCCTCGCTTTGGCCGTCTTCGCGAATTGCAGGAAGAGCTGATGCGACACGCCCTTGATCATGCCGCGCCCCACCTGCATGACCTTGCCGGTGAGCTCGATGGTGGCATCGGTGACCATCTCGGTGCCGCCACCTTCGAGGGAGCCGAGGCTCACGGTGATGGTCCCCTTCGCCGTACCGCCGCTCGGATCCCGGCCCTCGGCCACCATCTCGAGCACGTGATTCTCCGCGTCGACCTTCGAGAAGTGGATCTTTCCCTTGTAGCCGGCCGTCACGGCGCCCAGCTTCACCTTCACCTTGCCGAGGAAGTTGTGCTCGTCCACGACCTCGGCGAGGGTGGCACCGGGCAGACAGGGGACGATGGTCTCGGGGTCGGTCACGAAGCTCCAGACCCGATCGATCGGGGCCTCGATCTCGAACTTCTCTTGAATCTCAATCGCCATCGTGAAAGTCCTCGCTTGCTTCTCTTGCTTCTCTTGGGCTTCTCTCGAATCGCTTGGGAGCCATGCACTCCCGCCCAGCGTCTAGCCCGATTTTTTCGTGAGCGCTCTGCTGCGGACGGCAATAGCACTGCATCTTCGGGACCTTCTCACTGCGTCGACCCTCGACGTACCCGATCGGCATTCCCCAGCGCGGGCGCCCGGTCGCCGCGGCCGTGCCGCACGGCTACCAGCTCCGCCAGGATCGAGAGCGCGATCTCGGCCGGGGTGCGGGCGCCGATATCCAATCCGATGGGGGTGTGGATGCGGGCCAGCGCGTCCTCCGTGAAGCCCTCGCCGCGTAGCTTTTCCAGGCGCTTCGCGTGCGTGCCGCGGCTACCCAGGGCCCCGATGTAGCGAACATCCGAGCGCAACGCCCGCGCCAGGGTGGGAAGATCGAACTTGGGGTCGTGGGTCAGGGTGAGGACGTACGCATCGGCATTGAGCAGTGCACCGTCCAGTACGTCCACCGGCCACTCCTGCAGCACCTCGTGCGCGTCGCTGAAACGGTCGCTCGTGGA
>CBDUYG010000757.1:0-2188 GCA_965371385.1 uncultured Myxococcales bacterium
CAAAACTACGAAGAGGAGGCTTGGGGCACTGAGCCCCAACGAATGCGTTGCCTTGGTTGGTGGGCGCACGTCGCGGCAAGCAAACATCAATCTCGCTCGCCACTCTGCTTGTCAACCCTGGCTGTCAACACTTCGTTCCGCCCGGGGGGGCATCAGGCGCTACAGCATTGTGATGCTTTTTGACACAATTCACCAGCAGTTTCTCGTGACTTCCTGCAAGCTCCCCTCGCATTTTCGTATTCTGGCTGCGAAGCCGATCGAATCCCTCCTTGCCTTGCCCATTTTGTCGAGGTCTACCTGGAACGCTCATTACATTTCGATTCAAGATGGGTGGTTTTAGACACGTTTCATTGCATCGGCTGTCATGCGCCCAATCCCAAGCGCATCCTTGCGTCGTCGTCCAGTCAGCGCGAATCCGTGAATCCCTCCGGGGACGCGCTCCAGCTCGAATCGGAATCGATTTTGCTCCTCAACCTATGCAGCCCCAAGTAGTTGTGCCCCAAAGCAGCGGATTGGTGACGGAGGTTCCTGATTCCCTCCCGGAAGACGACTCCCTGATACGGTACGCGGATGGCACGGTCTCGTTTCAAGAAAGCACTTCTGAATGGATGGCCTCTGGCGGATTGAGACACAATGCCTCGCTTATTCCGCTATGCGTGAAGCCCCCTGATTGCAGCCTCCGCCCTCGCCACCCCGAGGCTCGCGAGAAGAAGGGTGCAGAGGGCAGGAAATCCGCGACACTGAGCCAATGTCGAGCCCGCAGCCCCCAGCAAGAGACAGCTTCGAGGAGAAGGATTTCTATCTCTCCGAGTTCCGGGGGCGAACACTCGCGCTCGCGATTGCGACGGCGGACCTCGACTCCCGAGAGCTCGATCAGATTCGAGCGGTTCTGGACGACCTCGAGCAGAACAAGATTGGTGTCGTGATCCTCGCGCGCGACTCCCGTTTCCTGTCCCAGCTGACCGGCTCCACGGCCCTGCCGTCTCGCGGGGAGAGCTGGGTCGGGGCGCTCTGGCGCCGCCTGCAGCAGACCTCGCGAGCGGCCCTGCTCTGCGACGAGGGCGAGGCGCTCCCGGAGATGGCTCGGCGCGTCGCGCTCCAGCTTCGCGTCGCGAAGCTCGTATGGCTGGGCCGAGGAGCAGTGCTCGTCGATTCGGCCGGACGCCGGGTCTCGCTGGTCGATCTCGCCGCGCTCGATGAGATCATTGCGTCGCAGTCCCGGCCCGATCTGGAAACCGACCCGGATCGGCTGATCCTCCTGGGGGAGATTCGAAAGATGGTCTCCGGCGGGTTGCCCTCGGTCAGCGTCTGTGAGCCCGGAGCGATCGGGGACGAGCTCTTCACCTATGCCGGCTCGGGCACGTTCTTCTCGCGCCAGCGCTACACCGAGGTTCGCCCCCTGGCCCTGGATGAGTTCAGTGCGGCAGCCCTCCTGATCGAGCGTGGTGTGGAGGAGGGATACCTCCTGCCGCGCAGCCAGGACCAGCTGGAGACCACGTTGACGAGCGCCTTCGGCGCCTTTCTCGAGGGACGTTATCTGGCGGGAATCGGGGCGCTCCTCTCCTACCCATCGGATCGCGCCGGGGAGATCGTCTCGCTCTATACCCTCACTCGCTTCATCGGCGAGGGCGTGGGATCCTATCTGGTGAGCTACGCGGTGGAGTCGGCGACCGCACGAGGCGACGACTATATTTTTGCCTGCACGACCTCGGATCGGGTGGAAGAGTTCTTTCGCCGTCACGGTTTTCGCAGTGCTTCGCCGGCGGAGGTGCCCGAGGAGAAGTGGAAGCACTACGACGCACGCAGGCGCGCGGAGGTGCGGTGCCTGCGGATCGATCTGCCCACGGGCCGAAACCAGACGGAGTTCGATTGACGATTCCGGGGATGATTCGAGTCGCCTCCCGGTCACGACCGTGGTGATCGGTCGGGCCGGGTTGTTGGATCAGTAGACCGTATCTGCATGGGAGTGTGGCTCGATGGCGAGCTGGCGAATTTCGAGCAAGTTGATCGGCGCCATGATCGGTGCGATCGCGCTCGCGATCCTTGCGCTGGGCTGGCTCGCGGTATCGAGTGGAACCGAAGCATTGCTCGAGCAGCAGACACGCGCCCTCGAGGCCGTTCGGCGCTCACGTTCGGGATTCATCGAGAGCTACTTCGCGATCATTCGCGGACAGATCGTCAACTTCGC
>CBDUYG010000758.1:0-2184 GCA_965371385.1 uncultured Myxococcales bacterium
TGCTGCATCTGTTTGTCCATCACCCGCCAGAGCCCCTCGATCTCCTCCGCGTCCGGGTTGGAGGAGCAGACGGTTCCGGACACGAGGACCTGCTTGCCGGGAGGCGCCGCGTTCTCGTCGTAGAAGGTGTGATTCACCATGAAGAGAATCACCTCGTCGGGGATCTTTCCTGCCTTCATCTCCACGAAGCGCGGCATGTTGACCCAGCTCTCGTCCGAGTAGGCGACATACATCGCAACGTCCATGACGGGCTTGTCGAGGAAGTAGCGAATGCTGGCGAAACCCCAGCCGGGTACCAGGCTCTTGATGTAGTTGACGTACGTGCGATCGAAGCGCTCTGCGCCCACCAGCTTCAGCACCGTCGGCTGAATCCCCGCGGTGCTGACCACGATGGGTGCGCGGAAGCGGCCGGCGGCAGTCACCACCCCCTTCACCACGCCATCCTCGACCAGGATCTTGTCCACCCGGGCGTTGTTGATCAGGGTGCCGCCGCACCTCTGGAACTCACGAATCGTGATCTTCGCGAGGCTTGCAAAGCCCCCCTTGTACTGGCCTCCACCGCCGCCGAGCATCATGTGCTGCATGATCTTGATCTGCTCGGAAGCCGAGACCAGATCGATGGGCTCGGCCAGGGACGCGTTCGCGTGGAAGGCCAGGTAGCTGTAGAGCTCGAAGGGGATGTCCTTGCCCTCGAGGTATTCGTGCATCGTGACGTCGTCGAGGGCGTCGAGCTGATCCGGCGTCATCGTGGCCATCTCGGCCATGAAGGCGATCGTCTGCCGCTCCTCCTCCTCGGAGATCTGCCACAGCTCGAAGAAGAGCGAGGGATCGGCCATGGACTGGCCCTGAGCGCAGATCCGGTAGTCGGACTGGCCCCGCTTGCGATATGCGATCTTGATGATGTCGCGCTCATCATCCGGCTCGAGGGCGGGCTCGAACTCGTCCGCCACTCCAAGCTTCGCGAAGAGCGACTAGAAGGCGGAGCCCCGCATGGGGACCTGACCGTGGGGAAAGAGGTCGTATGCGTATCCGTCCTCGTCGACGCTCACCATCTTTCCGCCCACGAAGCTGTTCTTCTCGAGAAGTAGCGTCTTGATTCCCTGCTTTTGCAGCAGGCTCGCGCATGCGCCTCCTCCCGGGCCAGTACCAATCACAATGACGTCGTATTGCTCTTCCAATGTAGCCTCCAGATGGTTGAGGAATCCGCGGGGAGTCCCGAGGCCGAGCCCTCGAGAGTGACCGTGCAGATAGCGATCCACTGCAAGAAACGTTCTTCAGGAAACGCAGTGCAAGAAACGCACCGCAGATAACGCCATCCGTACCCTACGCGCGCGAGGATCCGGCGATAAACCGTCTCTTCATGCGTAGCGAACGACCACACGCGATAGGCAAGGGGGTGGCGGAATGACCCGCCCGATCCTGACGGCCAACTTGATCGTGGCCGAGACCGGCAGGCTGGATCGAGGGCAGGCGCGAAACCGGGACGATGCTGCCCCCCCACCCGTGAGGGGCAATCCGTCGCGCCATGCCCGCGATCGGTCTCCCGCTCGAGGAGCGAGTCCAGGAAGGAAGGCATGAGGTCGACGGGGCTCGATCAGCCCTCGTCGCCCGGAACGATTCCGAACGGATGGAGCCCAACCCTCATTTCGCGGGCTTCGAAGGTCCTCCCAACTCGCGCACGGGAATCACCTGGACAGGCTTGCCCGGCTTTGCGATCGAGTACTCGACGAGCTTGCCCGCTTCATCGTAGCGATAGCGCTCCTCGCGAATCACCTCGCCGCGCTCGTACTCCTTGAAGACCACCACCCGCACCCCGGCGTCGTAGATGGCTTCGTAGTAGGTGTAGAGCTGGTAGACCTCCTCGTAGTTCTTCTCCTCGGCGATGTCGCGCACGTCCCCGCTGCGGATGAATTCATCCGAGTAGTAGTAGGAGAGTCCCTCTCGAATCTTCTCCGGGCGGGAGCCTGCCGCGGCGGGTAGTAGAACCAGGAAGGCGGAGAAAGCGGCGAAGATGGCGCGAGGTCGACATGGCCCGGCTGAACCGGTCTTGCGTGGTGGTGCGGAGAAGACGTGCGAACCCATTCTACTCAACCGCTCGACCCCGACGCAGCGTGACGCGATGTCCCGAGTTCACCCGCCGCCGCCCGCCCGAGGATGCAGCCGGGGATCGAGCTCCGCGTTGCG
>CBDUYG010000759.1:0-2175 GCA_965371385.1 uncultured Myxococcales bacterium
CGTAGCGCAAATCATCGAGCCACTGGATCAGCTCGAGATCACGATCGATGCAGCCGGTCGGATCCTCGGAGACCGGATGAAAGGGGGCCAGGAAGATCCCGAATCGAAGGGGAGCGTGGTTCACGGGTGGGACTCCTCTGTGTTCGTCGCCTCGATGTGCCCGAGCGAGGAAAATGAAGACGATGCGGAGGCGCGAGCATAGCGGGAGTAGGAGTGGGGATCATTCTCCGTCTCGCCTGACGGGTTCGGTCGATGAAGCGGTGGAAACAGGGGCCCGCGGCGCCGCCATCGACTTCGTCGATCGCGCGATCCAGCTCGCGGTCGCTGTAGCGTAAACAGCGGCGCGCTTCAATCTCGACGATCGCTTGCGAGATTGCTAACTCAAGACGCTCTTCCAGAAGACCCGCGGCCCGTACTTCCCCCCCGCGGCGGCTCTTTCGGGATGGTGTTTTGCGGAGTAGCTGAGTAGACATGGCGAAGCGGTTGTCACTGCGGCGTTGGCAGCAGGAGGCGCTTCATCGGTTCGAGACCAAGGGGCAGCGGGACTTTCTGGCGGTCGCCACACCTGGCGCGGGGAAGACCACGTTCGCGCTGACGGCCTGCGTGCGAGCCCTGATGGCTCGTGGTGTCGGGCGCGTGGTCATCGTCGCACCGACCCGGCACCTCAAGTATCAGTGGGCGGAGGCAGCCGAGCCTTTCGGGCTCTCGCTCGAGCCCGACTGGGCGAGCAGCGACGGAGCCCTGCCTTCGGACGTTCACGGCGTGATCGTGACCTTCCAGCAGGTGGCAGCAAACCCACGCGCCCTGCGGCCCCTGGCGAAGCGAGCCTTCGCCATACTCGACGAGATCCATCATGCCGCCGACAGCCGGGCCTGGGGAGACGGCATCCGCCTTGCGCTCCACGACGCGAGTCACCGACTCTGTATCTCGGGAACTCCCTTCCGCTCGGACCAGAACTCCATCCCCTTCGTGCGTTACCGCGGAGACCGCGCACAACCCGATTACGAGTACGGATACGGCGAGGCGCTCTCGGACCGCCGGGTCGTCCGGCCTGTCTTCTTCCCCCGCATCGGCGGCCAGATGGAGTGGGACGCGCCAGACGGTTCGAGCCGTTCCCACGGCTTCGATGATCGGATTGGGCGGACTCTCGCCAGCCAACGCCTGCGCACGGCGCTCGACCTCGGGAACGAGTGGCTCCCTTCGGTCCTGAAGCAGGCTCACGTCCAGCTCCAGCACCTGCGCGAATTCGATCCGCGCGCCGGCGCCATGGTGATCGCAATGGATCAGGATCACGCCCGGGGGATCGCGCGACTGCTACGCGAAGAGCTCGGCGTGCAAGCCGCGATCGCCACCTCCGACGATCCCGAGGCGTCCGCCCAGATCGCCGATTTCTCGGCTGGCGCGGCCCCGTGGATCGTCGCAGTCCGCATGGTCTCCGAGGGCGTCGATATCCCCCGCCTGCGGATCGGCGTCTACGCGACCAACACCACGACCGATCTCTTCTTCCGCCAGGCCGTCGGGCGACTGGTGCGCTGGTCTCCCGGAGTCAGGGGGCAGAAGGCCTATATGTTCATCCCCGACGACGAACGCCTGCGCTCCTTCGCCCAGGGCATTCGCGAACAGAGGCGCCACGATCTTTCGCGAAATGACTCCGAGCGAGAGGAGCCCGATCCCGGCGCTGAAGAGGGTCGCGAGGCCCAGGACGGGGAGGATCAGCTCTCCCTCTTCAATGTGATCTCGGCCACCCCGCTCGACGAAGATGGCAAGCCCCTCGAGACCCGATCGCTCTTCGATGAGTTGTTGGACGAGCCCGATGTCGCCGGCAATGACGGGTCGGACGAGGGAATCGAGCTTCCGGTGATCGAGCGATCCTTCTCCCTCGAGCCGGTGGTGTCCCAACTCCCCGCCGGCGAACCTCCCGGCGACAGTCTCCCCGAGCCGGTAGCCGAACCGGCCGTGCCAGGGCTCAACCGACGTCAGCAGAAGAAGCAGCTGCGCGCACTGAACCTGGGCCGCGCGAAGCAGCTGGCCCGAATCGCCCGATTGAGCCATGCCGAGGTCAACGCCGAGCTCAACCGGCGCACGGGAATCCGGCGCATAACGGAGGCGTCCCTGCCCCAACTCGAGCGCCGGGTGCAGGTCGCGGACGCCTGGCTCAAGCGTCTCCATCGGCCG
>CBDUYG010000760.1:0-2175 GCA_965371385.1 uncultured Myxococcales bacterium
ACCACTGATCCAGCTCCGGTAGGAAGTAGCGCAGCCGCTCCTTCTTGAACTCGCGCACGCTGAAGAGCACGGCGTAATCGTCCAGGCCGGTCTGCTTGGAGAGCCCCCTTGCGACCTCTTCACAGCTCTCCCGAGTGGGGCCGTGCACCATGCTGTAGAGCGTGTAGGGGAAACCCTCGATGGCGTTGCGTGCATAGCAGTGGCTCACCTCGGGTGCATTGGCGAGCTGCGGCCCGGCGACCTCGATCTGATCCGGCGCCGCTCGCCAGACCACCATGCCGTTCTCCCGCACACCCAGCTTGCGATGACGCAGGGTCCCGACGTAGCGGCGAATTGCGCCTCCGAGATGACTCCGGGCGAACTCGATCAGCTCGTCGCCCGACACCCCCGCGCTCTTCGCGAGCTCGTCGAAGGGCCGTTCCACGAGAGTGAGAGGGATCTGCAGAGTGCGAAAGAGTCGGGCCTCCCGCTCCCCCACCTCGACGCGCTTCACGCCCGCAGAGACCTTCGCCTCGGTCTTGTTCTTGAGGCTGTCGGGATCGAAGTTGACGCCGATCTTGAAGGTATGGGTGCGCCGCAGAGGGTGGAAGCCCGCGCTCCCCGTCTCCTCGGCGAGCAGCTCGAGGGTTCGCTCGAGACTCATGCGGGGGGGGACCGCGATCGTGAACCACAGATTGTAGGGATGATTGCGCATGTAGTTGTGGCTGACCGTGGGGTGTGCGCTCACCACGGCCGCAGCCTCATCGATCTTCTCTGCGGGGACCGAGCCGGCGACCAACGCGCTCTCGTAGCCCAGCGCGCTGCCCTCGAGCACCGCCGAGATCTCGCGCAGGACTCCCTCCTCCTGCAGCTCGCGCAGGCCTTCGATCACCGCCTGCTCGGGCAGCTCGAGGGATTCAGCCAGGGCCGCAAAGGGTCGTAGAGTGAAGGGCACTCCCGCCTGAACCGCTCGGATCAGGCTCTTCCTATCCTCTTCGGAAACTTGCTTCACGTGCTCACCTCTTCATTCCAAATTTTCAATCCAAACCTTCATTCCAAGTCTTCAATCCGAATCATCAATCCGATTTTTCGTCCAGGCTCTCTCGTGCGGACCCTCTGCAGGCCCGACACCCACTCGCGATTGGCCTCACGCTCTCAGAGTCCGATCCGAAACGCCCGCCAGACGCCGAAGATGCCCGAGGGCGATTGCAGCTCGACCTCGTCTTCGATTTCGTGGGTCGTTGCATTGACGAGTACAAGCTTGTTGTCCTGGTTGGCACTCACCAGTACGTGGGAGCCCCGTGGTGTGAAATCCATGTGATAGATCCGGCGGCCGGCTCGGATGCTGTCCGTCACGCTGAGCGTTTCGACGTCGATCACCTGGATATAGGCGTCGTCCTCTTCTCCCGAAAAGCTGACCCAGATCTCCCGCTCCGTGGGGGAGCGGACCGCATAGACGGGATGGCCGCGCAAAGGTATCGAGCGCACCAGCTCCCAGGTCGATCGATCGAGCACCGCGAGGCGATCCTCCCCGACCAGGGGTACGAAGATCCAACGATCCGCGACCGCCCAGGAGGCCAGGTGCGGGAGCTTCACCGGCGCTGCCTTGTCGTAGTCCTTCTTCGGATCCCGCAGCGACACCTCCTTGATCCCCGCTTCGGGGCGAGTCAGGTCGAGGACGGACACGCGATCCGACTCCATGTGGCCGATTACGTAGTAGCGACCGTCCGGAGTGATCATTGCGTCGTAGGGGTTGCCTTGCGGGGTCTTGATGCGGTGCTCGATCGGAAAGTCCGGCCGCGAGGCATCCACCACCCAGATCTCGGCCCCCTCGATGAGCACGCAGACGAAGCGGTTGCCCGGTGCATCGACGACGCCGGTCACTCGGGAGGGGAAGCTCTTTCCGTCCACCTCGAAGCTGGCGAGATGCTTCTTCAGAACCTTCATGTTCGTTGGATCGAGGATCGTCAGGCCTCCCGGCACGTATTCGGCAGTCGCGATATAGCGCCCGTCCTGGCTGATCGCGTTGTCGATCGAGTTCTCCGAGGTAAAGACCACGCCGGTGAGCTCGAGCGTCTCGAGATCGATTCGGCTCACCTGACCATTGCGTGTGGCGAGATATCCGAAGCGCAGGTCGGGTGAGAAGATCATCGTGGCATGCCGCAGATTGCCGAGTCCCGTGATGCGCTCGGGAAG
>CBDUYG010000761.1:0-2174 GCA_965371385.1 uncultured Myxococcales bacterium
GCGATCTCATCGCGCGAAGCTGTCGCCGTTCCGGTCTTCTGCACGACGACGCCTGCGCCGGCATTCGCGAGCACTGCCGCTTCGAGCAGGTTCGCGCCGGCGCTCAGGGCGAGGGCCAGGACCGCGATCGTGGTGTCGCCGGCTCCCTGGACATCGTAGACCTCCTGGGGGATCGTCGGAACGTCGCGTCTCGCCTCACCGGCTTCGAAGACCGACATCCCCTCAGCGCCCCGGGTGATGACGAGATCGCTGCCGACAACGACCCTGCGCAGCTTCTTGGCGATCTTGTCGAGTCCACCGGGGCTGCGGGCGGAGATTCCAGTCAGCAGCTCCGCTTCGCGCAGGTTGGGCTTGAGAAGGTCGGCTCCCTGGAATGCCCGGATCTCGACCTTCGGATCCACGGCCACCGGGATGCCCGCCGCTGCGAGAAGCGAGAGGACACGCCGGCTCGACGACGGCGTGAGAAGCCCCTTTCCATAATCTTCGACGACGGCCCTGTCGACTCCGGCGATTCGAGAGTCGAGAGCCCTGAGGAGGCTCTTCACCACGCTGCCGGGAACGGGCTCCGCGGTCTCGCGGTCGACCCTCACGATCTGTTGCGAGCGCGCCTCGACGCGGGTCTTGCGGGTCGTCGGTCGATCGGGGACACGCACGACACCTGCCGGATCCACTCCCAGCTCTTCCAGCAGGCCGATCACCCGGCGACCCACATCGTCGTCCCCAACCACGGAGCCAAACTCGCAGCATCCGGCCAGGGCAACGACATTGCGCACTACATTGCCCGCGCCGCCGAGCACGGCGGTCTCGCTGTGAACGTGCAATACCGGCACAGGGGCCTCGGGGCTGATTCGCTCGACGTCGCCCCTGAGATATTCATCCAGCACGACGTCACCCACGACCAGGAGCCGCACCTTGGAAAAACCCTTCAGCAACCTCTCCAATCTGCGGAGCTGCAAGCGGGGCTTGCTCGAGCTGGATCCTCTCTGCGCCACGTCTATCTCTGCTCCTCGGTCCCACCCATCAACCCATCAACCCGTCGATCCATGCTCTCCGGCAGCGCGCCTCGCGTCGCGGTGAAACCACCGGAGCTTTCGCAGCCGCCGGATCACCCGGCCCGAGCCTCGACCGCATCGGCGGACTTCAGGCCGCGGGAAGATTCCCCTTTATCGGCTCGACGTCACCCTCTTCTGGCTCTTTGTTCTTGGCTACTTCGAGATCGGGGCCCGGTCGAGCCCCCGGAGCCCTCCGTCCTGGGGACAGCCCCGAAGGTGCCATGACAGCACTCCCCACACGCTACGCAACCGTTCGCGCTGCCGCACGGAGACGAAAGAGGCGACGGCAAGAGGAATCAGGGAGAGCAGGCCCTTGATCACCCGCAATGCCCGCGCGGCGGCGGCCGAGGCGGGACCGCGATGAACCCGCAAGAAGTGATGGAGCGAGCGGTGATACTCGATCCGAGTCTCCACGGGATGCTTCTTCTTGCTGCTCGCCCCGGAGCGATGGATCGCACGCGAGTCCGGAATATGGAGCACCCGATAGCCCGCCTGGCGCATACGCCAGCACCAATCCGTCTCCTCCAGGAAGAAGAAATAGTCTTCGCAGAGCAGCCCGACCTTCTCCACCACCTCGCGTCGAACGAAAAGGACCGCCCCGAGCACAGCATCGACCTCGACGGGCCGGGTGTGGGCATGGCGTTTGGAGGGATAGCGGCGGGGAAAGCCGATCTCGAGTAGAGCCCTGGGCACGAGCTCATGCCAGGCGCTCGGATAGGCGTGAATGGAGTTCTGGAGTCTGCCGTCGGGGTGGAGGAGCTGGACGCCGACGGCTCCCACGTCGGATTGCGATTCCAGGATGCCGAGACAGCGAGCCAGGACGCCCGGCTCGAGAGCAACGTCGCTGTTGAGCAGAAGGAGCACTCGGCCCCCGGCCCGGCGGAGCGCGACGTTGTTGCCCGCCGCATAGCCGCGATTTTCGGGCAACGAAATCAGCCGGACCCACGGATGCCGCTCGCACACCGCCTCCGCGCTTCCGTCACCCGAACCGTTGTCGACGACGAAGACCTCGCACTCGATCGGCTCGCGCTGGGAATCGGGCTCCAGCTCGCTTCGCAGGTTCGCCAGACACTCGAGCAGAAGATCTCGCGTATTCCAGCTCACGATGATGATCGAGAGATC
>CBDUYG010000762.1:0-2173 GCA_965371385.1 uncultured Myxococcales bacterium
AGGATCGTCTGGAGCTGCTTGGGCGAGCTCACGAGGAACTTCTCGCCAGCCAGGGAGAAGATGTCCTTCTCGATTCGTTCGAGGTCCTTCTCGTACTCCGCGGAGAGATTCGCCAGTTCGTCCTCGTCGACCCTCACCCCGTTGCGCTCGACCCGGGCCAGAACGCGGGTGAGGGGAAGCTCGACCTCTTGATAGAGCGGAAGCAGCCCGTCGGCGCCGAGGCGCTCGAGGATCCCGGCGCGCAAGGCTTCCATCGTGCCGAGCCAGGCACCGGCCCAGCCCGCCAGATCTTCGGAGGCGAGCTCTTCGGGACGCTTCGCCTTTGCGCCGCGACCCGCCAGATCCTCCCAGCTCGGGATCGTGCGGCCAAGGATCTGCATCGCAAGGGCGGGCAGGTCGTGGGAGCCGGCGGGGTCCAGCAGGAAGGCAGCGATCTCGAGGTCGAAGCTCGGCAGCTCGACCTCGAGCCCCGCCTCCCAGAGCTGCGCCTGGATTCGCTTCACCCCCCAGCCATACCAGGGCTTCGCGTTCTTCCCCTGCAGCAGGGTGCCGAGCCCGGCCACGAGCTCGTCCAGGGGAAGCGCGGGCTGCGGGCTGCTCGCTGCCCCGTCTGCCTCGAGAAGCGGGAGCTCCGCAACCTCCGCAACACTCGGAGCCACGGGTAGGTAGTACGAGTCGCCACCTTCACAGCCGATGGCGAGCCCCGTGATCGTCGCATCGATCACGCTCGCGTGTTCGGAAATCAAGAGCAGGACCAGCTCCGACGCCTCGCCCAGACGGGGAATCAGCCGCTTCAAGCTCGCCGAGTCGGCCACGATCTCGATCGTCGCCGAGGAGCCGGCGTCTTCCGATTCCCGGCTCGCGCCGGCGAGGGCCTCATGACCCTGGGCTTCGAGGGCCTCCATCAGCCGGGTAAAGCCGAGGCGTTTGTAGATGGCGTGAAGCCGCTCCACGTCCGGCTCGCTGCGGGCAAGCTCGTGGATCTCGACCGGAAGCGAGACGTCGCTGCGCAGGGTCGAGAGTTCCTTCGAGAGACGAGCCTCCTCGGCGTGCTCGATCAGTCCTTCACGGGCGCGCTTCGCCTTCACCTGCTCGGCGTTCTCGAGGAGATTTTCGAGGCTGCCCCACTCGGAGATCAGCTTCGCCGCGCCCTTGACGCCGATCCCCTTCACGCCCGGAATGTTGTCGCTCGGATCTCCGACGAGGGAGCGCAGGTCGAGCATCTGTTCCGGGGGCACGCCGAACTTCTCTTCGACCTCGGCCGGGCCGAAGCGCCGCGCCTTGATTCCGTCCACGAGCTCGACGCGCTCCGAGCAGAGCTGCATCAGATCCTTGTCGGTGGAGATGATCGAGACGTTCACGTCATCGGGTGCTGCCTCCACGAGGGTCGCGATCACGTCGTCGGCTTCGAAGCCGGGCACCTCGAGCACGCGGATATTGTGAGCGTCGAGCAGCTCCCGCACGATTGGAAACTGAATGCTCAGATCTTCCGGGGTGGCGTCGCGGTTGGCCTTGTAGTCCTCGTAGATCTCCTTGCGAAAGCTCCCGCCGGGCGGATCCATCGCGACCGCGATCAGGTCCGGCTCTTCGTCCTGGATCACGCGGTTGAGGATGTTGACGAAGCCCATCGCGGCGTTCGTCGGTGTTCCGTCCGGGGCCTTCAAACCCGGAATCGCGAAGAAGGCCCGGAAGATCGCGTTCGCTCCGTCGATCACGACGAGCCGGCGGGATCCGCTCGGCTCGCCGCCGCTGCCCGCATCCTTGCCGCCCGCCGGATTCTCGGCCTTCGACCCCTGCGCGGGGCTCGCCCCGCTCGCCTTCTTCACCGACCCGGACGCCTTCGTCACCGTCATCGCCTTCGCTACCCTCTCACCGATGAGTTCCCCGAGTCTTCCCCCGCGCCCGAGCCGACCGCCCGTCTATCGCCCCCGGGCGCTGCTCGGCCTGCTCTATCTGCTGGGGATCTTCCTCGTGATCTCGCTGCTCTCGATCCTGCCCGAGATGATGCGAATCCTCGAGACCACGCCGCCCGGGCCCGAGCAGGAAGAACTCGCGAAGCGAGTTGCCGAGGAAGCGTTCCGACCCCGGTTGTACTTCACCATGACCCTGGCCGTGCTCTTGACCGCCGGAGGAGGCTATCTCGGAGTCCTACCTGGATTGAAGCTCCGCTGAG
>CBDUYG010000763.1:0-2170 GCA_965371385.1 uncultured Myxococcales bacterium
AGGCGAGCGTCGGTATCAGATTGGGCGTGACTGTCTCTGACGCGAAAGAGAAACCCGCCCCCGTCCCGAGCGTCCATCACAACTGCGGCAGCTGGATCGACGGCTGGGCGCAACGCCGGCCCGCCGCGCCCGCGATTCTCTTCGGTGATGTCGAGCTCAGCTATGCGCGACTCGCGGAGAGGGTCGCGAAGCTCGATGCGGTGATGCGCGGACGAGGTGTCGCCATCGGGGAGCGCGTCGCGATCCTGCTCGAGAATCATCCCGCCTACATCGAAGTCGTCTTCGCGGCGGCCCGAGCCGGAGCGATCGCGCTCCCGATCAACACACGGCTCGCTCCGGCCGAGCTGGCGTTCATTCTCGAGGACGCCGCACCGCGACTCATCGTCTGCAGCCCGGAGCTGCGCGAGAAGCTCGGGCAGGCGTGTCGGGCTCTCGAGACCGCCGCACCCGAGATCCTACAGCTCGGCGGCGACGACGACGGTTACGAGATTGCGATCGCCGCGGCAGACCCTGCCCCCGAGGCCCGCCCCCTCTCCCCCGATGATCCAATGATCCTGATGTACACCTCCGGCACGACCGGACACCCGAAGGGGGCACTGCTTCCCCACCGCAAGGCGCTCTTCAACAGCCTCAACGCCCAGGCGAGCTTCGAGATCCGACCTTCCGACCGTGCGCTGGTCGTTGCACCGCTCTTCCACTCCCTCGGCCTGCAGATCCTGTCGCTTCCGCTCATCTACTCGGGCGCCTGCGTGGTGCTTCAGTCGGGCTTCGATGCTGCGCGGGTGATCGCCTGCCTCGAGCGGGATGGGATCCACTTCATGGGTGGAGTCCCGACCTACTACGAGCGCATCCGCACTCAGCTCGGACCCAACCGTGAAAAGACGATCGACGCGAGCTCCTTGCGCTTTCTCTTCACGGCGGGAGCCGCGGCCTCGCGTGAGCTGATCGAAGACTTCGCCCAGCGCGGGCTCGTACTGCGTCAGGGATATGGACAGACCGAGACTTCGATGCTCTGCTGTGTCGAAGCCCCGGACGTGCTGCGCAAGGCGGGGAGCGTCGGGCGTCCACTCGAGCACACCGTGCTTCGCGTAATCGAGCCGGACTCCCTCGCGTCCCCGAGCACCGAGTGGCGGGACACCTCGCCGACCGGGATCGGCGAGATCGTGGTGCACGGTCCCACGACGATGCTCGGCTACTGGAACTGTCCGCAGGAGACGGCCATCACCCTGCGCGACGGCTGGGTGCTGACGGGAGATCTGGCGCGGCTCGACGACGAGGGCTTCGTCACCCTCGAAGGCCGCTCCCGGGAGATGTACATCACGGGCGGTGAGAACGTCTATCCGGCGGAAGTCGAGGCCACCTTCGCGCGTCATCCCGCCGTTCGCGAGATCGCGGTCGTCGGCAGGTCCGATCCGAGCTGGGGCGAGGTCGGAGAAGCCTGGATCGTTCTTCGAGCCGGTCATAGCCTCGACCCGGAGGCGCTGGGTGAGTGGGCCCGTGAGCAGATCGCCGCCTACAAGATCCCCCGCCATTTTTGCAGCATCGAGAGCCTGCCGAGGACGGCATCCGGCAAGATCCAGAAGCACCGGCTCGGCTGACCGCGGGTTGGCCGCCATGCGGCCCGCACGGCATCGGCGGGTATGGCTGCCGCGTCGCCGGGGATACCCGCCCGGATCAGGAGGCGATCAGGAGGCGATCAGGAGGCGCAGACGATTGCCGACCTTCTCGGCATAATCCGCCAGATCCGCGATCCACTCGATCATGCAGTACCAGAAGTAGGTCGCGACCCCGAGCTCGTCTTCGATCCCGAAGAGTATTCGTTTGGCATCCTTCTCCAGCTCGTCGGACAGGGACTCGAGCTCGCCGAGCTCGCGGATCATCTCGTCGACCCGGGCGCTCTCGCGCGGCCCGAAGCCGGTCTCGACCAGCTCGTCGAGCTCGTTGATGACCTGACTGGCCTTTTCGCAGGTCACGATGGACGCCTTCGCGAGCTTCACCAGGGTCTCGCCGAGCGCTTCGGGCGCCCGCATCTTTCTCATATCCGCGAGCTCGGCGATATCCTGGGCGACGTCTGCGATCGAATCCTGGACGTCCAGGATCTCGAGCAGATCCCGGCGCTCGAAGGCCATGAAGAGCCGCTTCGGCAGGTGGCTGCGAAGCTCGTGCTTGA
>CBDUYG010000764.1:0-2167 GCA_965371385.1 uncultured Myxococcales bacterium
TGAAGATGGCCTTCGTGATGGATCCCCTCGAGGCCATCGATATCGACGCCGACACCAGCTTCGTGTTCATGCTCGAGGCCCAGCAGCGGGGGCACGAGGTGCTCTACGTGGCGCCCGAGACGGTCGGCGTCAAGCGAGGCAGGGCGTGTGCGTTCGTCGCCCCCGTCGAGCTGCGCCGGGAGCAGGGCGACCACTTCACGCTCGGCGAGCCCCGGGAGGTCGTGCTCGACGATGAGATCGACGTGGCGTTCCAGCGCGTCGACCCTCCCGTGGACTCGAACTACATCTATACGACCCAGATTCTGGGGATCTGCCGCCGTACCCTCGTCCTCAACCGGCCGGCCGCTGTTCTCGCCCACAACGAGAAGCTCTTCGCCCTCCACTTCCACGACCTCATGACGGATACGATGGTGACGACGCGCACATCCGACCTGCGGGATTTCATGGAGGAGATGGGGGGCGAGATGATCGTCAAGCCCCTCGACGGCAAAGGGGGGGAGGGGATCTTCCACCTCGTCGATGGTGAGCGGAATCTCAGCTCGCTGCTCGAGCAGGCCACCCGGTTCGAGACCCAGCGCACGATGGCTCAGCGCTACCTGCCCGAAATCGTGAATGGCGACAAGCGCATCCTGCTCCTGGAGGGCGAGTTCCTCGGGGCGGTAAGCCGGGTGCCGGGGGAGTCCGAGGTCCGGGCGAATCTCCACGTCGGCGGGCGTGCGAAGAAGGCGGATCTGACCGAGCAGGAGCGCCGCATCATCGAGCGCGTCGGGCCGGTGCTGCGGGACGAGGGGCTCTTCTTCGTCGGGATCGATGTCATCGGCGATCGCCTCACCGAGATCAATGTCACGAGTCCGACGGGGGTGCAGGAGATCAACGCCCTCGACGGTGTGCGCCTCGAGGCTCGGGTAATGGATCGGGTCGAGGAGCGGGTCGCGGAGTCCCACGGGGCTTGAAGTTCAGGAGCCGGCGCGGCGACGGGAGGCACCCGTCCGGCCGCGGATCCGATTCCGCCAGCTGCGCTACGTAAGCCTGTCCCAGCTCGCTTCGGCGCGCCTCGCCATCTGGCCTATCTTGCAGGATTCATGGCTCGCACCGCACCCGCCGAATTCGAGATCGCTCCCCATGTCTGAGATCGCAGCCGCCCAGAGCGCCTCTGAGACTCCCTATGGTGTGCTCATCGTCGACGATGAGGAGGCGATCCTCGAGTCCCTGGCACTCACTCTCGGGACCGAGTACCGCGTGCACACCGCGACGACCGGAGAGGAGGGGCTGAGGATCCTCGGACGCGAGGACATCGCCCTGGTGATCGCCGACCAGAACATGCCGGGGATGAGCGGCGTCGAGCTCCTCGAGAAGGTCATCGAGCAGGACCCGCGGACGGTGCGGATGATGCTCACCGGCTATGCGGACGTGTCCTCCCTCGCCCGGGCGATCAACACGGGCCACGTCTATCGCTACATCACGAAGCCGTGGGAGCCCGATGACCTGCGGATCGACGTGAAGCGCGCCCTCGAGGCCTATGCCCTGGCCGGCGCCAACGCCCAGCTCGCGGTCGACCTCGCAGAGGCGAACGAACGCCTGCTGGCCGAGAACCTCTACCTGCGGAGAGAGGTCGAGCGGCGTTACTCCTTCGACGGGATCATCGGCGACAGCCGGGCGATGCAGCGGGTCTTCGAGCTGATGGCCAAGGTGGCGGAAACCGATGCCACGGTGCTGATCTCCGGCGAGACCGGGACCGGGAAGGAGATGGTGGCGCGCGCGATCCACTACACCGGCGATCGCAGGGAGATGCGCTTCGTGGCCCAGAACTGCGGGGCCCTGCCCGACACCCTGCTCGAGAGCGAGCTCTTCGGTCACCGTCGGGGATCCTTCACCGGGGCGATCCACGACAAGCAGGGCCTCTTCGAGGTGGCGGATCGCGGCACGATCTTTCTCGACGAGATCGGCGAGACCGAGCCCGGCATGCAGGTGCGTCTGCTGCGCGTTCTTCAGGACGGCGAGATCCGGCCGATCGGCTCATCCGATACGATGAACGTCGATGTGCGTGTGATTGCCGCCACCAACCGGGTCCTGGCCCAGGAGGTCGAGAAGAGTCGATTTCGCGAGGATCTCTTCTACCGGCTGCGCGTCGTCGAGATCAACGTTCCGCCCCTGCGCGAACGCCGTT
>CBDUYG010000765.1:0-2164 GCA_965371385.1 uncultured Myxococcales bacterium
GGGGGCGGGACAGCCGATTGACAGGCATTCCTCGCCCAAGGTATTAAGTGAGGGGCCGAGTCCTTGCAAGAAATCAAGTCTCGGGAGGTTCTCCTGATAGGAAGAAGCGACATGCTGGGCTTTCATCCACATCCATTGGATGAGCTGCCCGAACCTTTCGTCCCCGTCCACGACGTCCGCATCGAGGACCCGCGGCTGGGCTGGCAGCAACGCGCCGGCAACGGTGTGCACCGATTCCCCCCCGATCAACCGCAGGTCGAGCGGGTTCCAGACCCCATCGACGTGAAGGTGCGCCGAGAGGCGCGGAGGCCCTCATGAGTCCCAGAAAGACCAAATACATTTTCGTTACCGGGGGCGTGATGTCTTCCCTCGGCAAGGGGCTCGCGTCGGCCTCGATTGGCGCGCTGCTCGAGGCTCGGGGTCTCAAGGTGACCTTCCTCAAGCTCGATCCCTACCTGAACGTCGACCCTGGGACGATGAACCCCTTCCAGCACGGTGAGGTCTACGTCACCGAGGACGGCGCCGAGACGGACCTCGATCTCGGCCATTACGAGCGCTTCACTAGCTCGACCCTCGGCCAGGTGAACAACGTCACCGCGGGCCGCATCTACGACACGGTTCTCGCCAAGGAGCGGCGTGGCGATTATCTGGGCGGCACCGTCCAGGTGATTCCCCACGTCACGGACGAGATCAAGCAGCGCATCTACGAGGCCGCCCAGAACGTCGACGTCATCCTGGTGGAGATCGGCGGCACGGTTGGCGATATCGAGTCGCTGCCCTTCCTCGAATCGATCCGCCAGTTCCGCGCCGAGGTGGGGCGCGAGCACACCTGCTTCATTCACGTCGCGCCGGTCATCTACCTGTCGACCGCAGGCGAGATGAAGACGAAGCCCGTCCAACACTCGGTCAAGGAGCTGCAGGCCGTCGGTATCGCGCCCGACATCATCCTGTGCCGCACCGACCGCTTCCTCTCGAAGGCCATCAAGGCGAAGATCGCGCTCTATTGCAACGTGGACGAGGACGCGGTGATCACCGCCAAGGACGTGGAGACGATCTACGACGTCCCGCTCGTCTTCGCCGGTGAGGGTCTCGACGAGAAGATCGCCCAGGTACTCAACATGTGGACGGGGCGACCGGATCTGCGCCGCTGGGAGGAGCTCTCCCAGGCCATGCGCCACCCCGAGCGCGAGATCACGATCGCGATGGTGGGCAAGTACGTCGATCTCACCGAGTCCTACAAGAGCCTCAATGAGGCCCTGGTGCACGGCGGCATTCCGATCAAGGCTCGAGTCCACATCGAATACGTCGATTCGGAGAAGCTCGAGGATGTGAGCGTGCTCGCCAAGGCCGACGGCATCCTGGTGCCCCATGGCTTCGGATCCCGCGGCGTCGAGGGCAAGATTCACGCCGTGCAGTACGCCCGGGAGAACGACGTCCCCTACCTCGGAATCTGCTTCGGTATGCAGCTCGCCGTCTGCGAGTTTGCGCGCAATGTTGCGGGGCTCGCGGGGGCGAACTCGACGGAGGTCGATCCCGAGACGCCCCATCCCGTGATCGCGCTCCTGCCCGACCAGGAAAAGATCGAGGACAAGGGGGCGACGATGCGTCTCGGCGCCTACCCCTGTGTGCTGAAGGAGGGGACCCGCGCCTACGCGGCTTACGACCGTATCGAGATCAGCGAGCGTCACCGCCACCGCTACGAGTTCAACAACGACTATCGAGAGCGGCTCAGCGAGGCCGGGCTCGTGTTCTCGGGGCTCTCTCCCGACGGCCGGCTCGTGGAGGTCATCGAGATTCCCGACCACCCCTTCTTCGTGGCCTCGCAGTTCCACCCCGAGTTCCTTTCGAAGCCTTTCGCCCCGCACCCTCTCTTCGAGGCCTTCGTGTGGGCGGCGGCGGAGCATCACGGGCATCAGGACTGAGGAAGGGAGGGCGGGGGCGAGTCAGCGCTTGCTCTTCTATTGCTTTAGGACCCGCTCCAGCGCCGCACAGCGCGTTTCGATGACGTGGATGCGTGTCCGATTGAACCTGCGCATCGACTTCGACCCAACTCGACCTGACCCGATCGCTCTGCGCCGACGTGGGGATTACCGCCTTGTTCGAGCGGGATTGATTCGATCGCGGGTCGAGGGCCGGCTTTCTTCGGCCCCGCACGCCCCGCACG
>CBDUYG010000766.1:0-2156 GCA_965371385.1 uncultured Myxococcales bacterium
AGCGCCGCTCAGCGCATCAACAGATCCGATATCCAGCGCCGAGGCGCGGGGAAGAGCAGGGGCACGAAGGCCGCGGCTGCGATGATCGCGCTCGAGGCGATCAGGGTCGTGAGGTCTCCCCCTACCAGCGTGTCTCCGAAGTGCGCGTAGAGGAACGCGCGGACGAGGGAACCTCCGGTGATCGCCACGGCGAAGCGCGCGAAGCTCAGGGCCGTGACCCCAGCCATTGCGTTGTAGGCGGTAATGAACCCGATCGGATAGGCCGTGCCGATGAAGATGAAGAGCGCTCCGAGACGACTCCCCGCCTTCTCGAATACCGGTCGCAGCTTCTCGGGCACGCGCGCCTCGACCGCCTCCCGGCCGGCCCAGCGCGCTGCCAGGAAGGTGGCGAAGCCCGAGATCACCAGCCCCAGTCCGCCGTAGAGTGTCCCGAACGCCGTCCCGAAGCAGAGTCCGCCCACGACGAGGATCAGTTGGCTGGGTATACCGATCAGCATGCGGCCGGAGGTGAGGCCGATGAATACCAGAGGCCCGATCGCCCCGAAGCCCTGCATGAATTCGCGCAGGGAGAGGGGATCCAGGTCGATCCCCAGGTGACGGCGGAAGAACGAGACGGCGGTGAGCACCAGAGCCGCCACCACGGCCGCGATCAGGAAACTTCGCAGGTTGCTTCGCGACTCTTCGGGCATGAAGGACCAGCATAGTGCTTCGCCCGCGGAACAGAAACGAGCCCGGGCTGGGGCCGCCAGGTTCCGGTAATCTCGCGGCATGACGCGAGAGACGTTGGTGATCCTGAACCCCGAGAGCCGAGCCGGAGCGACGGGCCGCCGGGCGATGGAGCTGGAGCGAAAGCTCCGCAGTGCGCTCGGCCCCCTCGAGGTCGAGCTGACCCGGTGTCGGCGCGATGCCGAGGAGATCGCCCGCAAGGCCGCCGAGAGCGGAGTCGAGCGCCTCATCTCCGCGGGGGGCGATGGAACCGCGAGCGAGGTCGCAAGCGGGCTTCTCGCTTCGGGCCGCGCCCACGCTGTGGAGCTGGGGCTCCTGCCGCTCGGTACCGGAGGCGACCTCGCACGCACCCTGGGCCTGTCGCGCAGTCCCGCCCAGGCAATCGCCGCCCTGGCGCGCGGGCACACCCGCTGGATCGACGCCGGCCGCGTCGACTACCTGGACCGCGATGGCGAGCCCGCGGTCTCGCACTTCCTCAATGTCGGGAGCTTCGGTATCAGCGGGCTCACGGATCAGTACGTCGAGCGCTCGCCACGTATCTTTGGCGGCACCGTCGCCTTCGCGATCGCGACGATCCGGAGCATCTTCGACTACCAGCGGAGCCGCGCGACGATCAAGATCGATGGCAAAAAGGTTCACGACGGCCCGGTGAACCTCGCGGTGGCGGCCAACGGCCGCTACTTCGGCGGCGGCATGAAGATCGCGCCGGCGGCCGAACTCGATACGGGGCTGCTCGAGGTCGTGATCATCGGGGACCTCAGCAAGCCGGCCCTGCTGCGAAAATTCCCGAAGCTCTTCACGGGCAGGCACGTATTCGACTCCGCCGTGGCGTGCCATCGCGGCTCCGTGGTCGAGGCCGACGCCGAGCCCGGGACGCTACTGATCGACATCGACGGCGAAGCCCTCGGCAGCCTGCCCGCTCGATTCGAGATCCTCCCCGGTGCGATCAAGCTCTTCGGCGTCGAGCCCCCCCTGGCCCCCGTCCTCACGAGCGTTGGGACTCCCGTCACGAGCCCGACCCCTGTCTCCAACCCGACCCCCGCCTGAGCGAATGGGCATCCTGGCCGAGATTCACTCGAAAACGGCCCAGGTGATGGAACGCGCGCGATTCGTCCGCATCCACGATCTGCGCCTGGGCGAGCTGGCCGATGAGCTCGCGAAGCTGGGCCGCGAGCCCCTCGATCCCGATTCCGAGCGACACTTCGTCGGGGAGCCGGATGCCGTTCTCGCCTATACGATCTGTCTCGACGCCATCAACTTCGGCTCTGGCTGGTTTCCGTGTATGAAGAAGCGCCCGGGCTGCTCGGGATACTTCACCATCTCCACATCCCTGGCAGACCAGTTTCGCATGCATGGCGCCTGGACGGCGGAAGATCTCACCTCCCTCGATGGCGCTCAGTGCTGCGCGATCTTCGGCCAGGATCCGAAGG
>CBDUYG010000767.1:0-2151 GCA_965371385.1 uncultured Myxococcales bacterium
TCCCGTGCCCCCCACCGGCTCGCTCCTGCTCCTCGTCGAGACGCCTCGAGGCTGGCGCAACCTGAGCCGGCTTCTCTCCCTGGGCCATCAGGGCCACGCCACACCCAAGGGCGAGGCACGGATCCAGTGGCAGGATCTGGAGGAACACTCGAACGGGCTCACGGCGCTCGTTCGGGGAGAGGCTTCCCTGAGCGCAGCCTTCCTCGATCGCTGCGCCGCTCTCTTCGGCTCCCGTTCGCATCCCAGTGCACCGGGCGCCTGCTCGGATCGCCGTCTCTGGGTCGACGTCTCGCGCAGCCTCGAACGCAGCGCCGAGCTGAGCGCACGCCGGGCCATCGCCATGGCGGAGTCGCTCGGAGTTCCGATCGTCGCCAGCGGGGATGTGCGCTGCGCCCGGGCGAAGGATCGCCCACTGCTCGACGCCCTCACCTGCCTGCGCGAGAAGACCTCCCTCGACGCCGCCGGCCGCCGCCTGCTGCCGAACGGCGAGCGCTACCTGCAGACACCCCGGGATGTGGTCGAGCGCTTCGCCAATCACCCCGAATGGATCCACGCCACCCGGGCGATCGCCGAGCGCTGCAGCTTCGAGCTCGACTCCCTCGAGTACCGCTTCCCCCAATATCCCCTGGCAGCGGGCGAGACTCAGGACGATGTCCTCACCCAACTCACCTACGAAGGCGCCCGCCAGCGCTACGGCGCCCCCCTGCCCGCAAAGGTGCGCCGTCAGCTCGAGCACGAGCTGGGCATCATCGCCCGCCTCGACCTCGCAGGCTACTTCCTGATCGTTCACGACATCAGCTGCTACGCCCGGGACTCGGACATCCTCGTCCAGGGCCGGGGCTCCGCGGCCAACAGCGCCGTTTGTTATTCGCTGGCCATCACCGCCGTCGATCCGATCGGCATGAAGCTGCTCTTCGAGCGCTTCCTCTCGGAGGAGCGCGGCGAGTGGCCGGACATCGACCTCGACCTGCCCTCGGGCGACAAGCGCGAGCAGGTGATCCAATACGTCTTCGAGAAATACGGCGAGCGCGGGGCCGCGATGACGGCCAACGTCATCACCTACCGCAGCCGCATGGCGGTGCGCGAGATGGGCAAGGTGCTGGGGCTGGCCCCCGACATGATCGACCGCCTCGCGAAGCTGATCTCGAGTCTCGATCACCGCGACGCCCACGACACCCTCGAGACCACCCTCGAGCAGGCCGGTGTCGACGCCCGCTCGCCGCGCATCGCCCAGCTCCTCGAGCTGGTGGACAAGGTGCAGGGCCTGCCGCGTCACCTCGGTCAGCACAGCGGCGGCATCGTGATCGCCGCGGGCTGCCTCGACGAGGTCGTGCCGATCGAGCCCGCGAGCATGCCCGGGCGCTGCGTCGTGCAGTGGGACAAGGACGATTGCGCGAACCTCGGCATCATCAAGATCGATCTGCTGGGCCTGGGGATGCTCGCCGCCCTCGAGAAGACCACGGCGCTGATCAAGGCCCACGAAGGCCGGGCGATCGATCTCGCTCACCTCCCCCCGGACGACCCCGAGACCTACGCCATGATCCAGCGCGCCGATACGATCGGCACCTTCCAGATCGAGAGCCGGGCCCAGATGGCCACCCTGCCGCGCCTGAAGCCCGCCTGCTTCTACGACCTCGTCGTGGAGATCGCGCTGATCCGCCCGGGGCCGATCGTGGGGCAGATGGTGCATCCCTATCTCGAACGCCGGGCCGGGCGTCAGGAGGTGAGCTACCCCCATCCCTCCCTCGAGCCCGTGCTCGAGCGCACCCTGGGGGTGCCTCTTTTTCAAGAACAGATCCTGCGCATCGCCATGGTGGCCGCCGGCTTCAGCGGCGGCGAAGCCGAAGAGCTGCGGCGCGCGATGGGGTTCAAGCGCTCCCACGAGAAGATGGACGCGATCGAAGCGCGGCTGCGCAAGGGGATGAGCGAGCGCGGGGTGACGGAGAAGTCCCAGCAGGAGGTGATCCAGTACATCTCTTCGTTCGCCCTCTACGGCTTTCCCGAGTCCCACTCGGCCTCGTTCGCGCTCATCGCCTATGCGTCGGCGTACCTCAAGCGCCACCACCCCGCGGCGTTCCTGGCGGGGATCTTGAATTCCTATCCCATGGGCTTCTACAACCCCGCAACCCTGGTGAAGGATGCCCAGCGGCA
>CBDUYG010000768.1:0-2150 GCA_965371385.1 uncultured Myxococcales bacterium
GAGACGTCTTGATAGCTCATGGGTGCATTCGCCCGTGCAGTACGAACCTGGCCTGCCGGATGGACCTCCCTTAGCATGCAGAGTCGCCCCCCACGACTGGTCAGTCGCTCACCCGGATTCGGGTGCAACCTTGCAGTACCAGAGGAACCGATCGACTCAGGACACGAGAGATCCCGTGCCCCACTCGTTGCATCGGCTGGCGAGGCTTGGGTCTTGATGCTGCGTGTCGATGAGACGCAGGCCGCGGCGTGACGGGTCTGATTCCGCTGTCGACGGAATTCCCCGCGTTCCGGGGAGTCGCGGCTCGGATCTTCAGCGGGCGCAGCGGTAGATCGCGTACTCGCGTCGGCCCTCGGAGACAGGGCCGAGGGGGGCGACGGTATTGCCTGATTGCTCGACGGCGGCATTCCGGGCGAGGGTGTCGAGCTCCTCGCCGACTTCGGTTTCACTGCGGCGGTAGATCCAGATGCGATGGGTCACCTGGGCATGGGTGGTGGCGAGCCGTTCGCAATTTTGGGCCTCTTCCGGTGCCACGATGGCAACCGTATCGGCCTCGGGGACCAACTCGACGAAGTTGCAGCCGGTCGAGGGTGCGAGAGCCATACACAGGAGGCTCAGGTGCGCGAGGTGAACGAGGCCGAGGTCGTATCCAGAACGGGTGCTCCGGGCTCGTTCGGGACCGGCCGAATTCGGGGTCTTGCTCGCATTCATCGGACCCTGCCTGTCCCACGCGGCGATCCAGGGTCGACCCGGAGCCGGAAATGGATGGAGGCGGAAGATACCGCGATCCGCCCCGGCCGCCTGCGCGAGGATTGGGGCTTGGTGCTCGCCGACGCGTGCGCTTCAATCCAGCCGCTCGGGCGCGAGGCCGGCGAGCTTTAGCAGGCTGCTGGAATCTTCCAGTCAGCGGAGGTGAAGACCATGGACCGATTGCTCAGAGAAGGCGCATTCCAGGGCGAGACCCACATCGTGAGCGGGGCAGGCCAGGGAATCGGCAAGTGCGTGGCCGCGGCTCTCGCGAACCACGGGGCTTGCGTGGCCCTCGTAGACCTCGACGAAGGCCGGGTCGCCTCGGTTCGCGACGAATTCAAGGAGTTCGCCGCCGTGGAGCCGATCCCGGTAGCGGCCAATGTGGCCAACGAGGACGACGTCAAGGCGGCGGTCGCGAAGGTTCTCGAGGAGACCGGCTGCATCAACGGCGTCGTCAACGTCGCCGGGATCACGAAAGACGCCCGCATCGTGAAGAAGTCCTTCGACGATTTCAAGGCGGTGATCGCCGTCCACCTCCACGGCACCTTCCTCTTTACGCGTGAGGTCGCGGCCCAGCACTGGCATCCCCTATTCAAGGCCAACGGCAACACCCCCATCCGTGACGGGGTGAACCGCTTCATCGTGAACTTCTCATCGGTGACCGCGCGCAGTGGAAACGTGGGGCAGGTCGACTACACGGCGGCGAAGGGTGCGATCGAGTCCCTGACCCGGACGACGGCGATCGAGTTTGCGGGCTACGGGGTTCGGGTAAACGCCGTTGCGCCCGGTCCGGTCCGGACCCCGATGCTGGCGGCGATTCCCGAGGACGCCATGAGGGCAATGGAGCAGGGCAACCTCATGGGCCGCATTGCCGAGCCCGAGGAGCTCGCCGCCTGGGTCTGCTCCCTCGCAGACTCGAAGCTCTCCTCCTATACGACCGGCCAGGTCTATCAGGCGAACGGAGGCATGTATTTCGCCTGATATCGAGGATTCCGCCCCACTCGGAACTCGGGCCTCTTCCCACCCGGTCGCCGGGAAATCCGGTCGATGCGTCAATTCGCGGGCCTGCATGGCCGATGAAGCCTGGCAGAATCCGGGGGGGGCATGGCAGACAAGCTGAGCATCGTGATCGTAGACGACAGCCGAATCGCGCTCGCGCAGCTCGAGGGAATCCTCTCGCAGATCGAAGAGGTCGAGTTGGCGGGCTCGGCCCTGAACGGCATCTCGGCCGTTCGCGCGGTGGCGCAACACAAGCCCGATCTCCTCCTCATGGACATCGTGATGCCCGAGATGGATGGTCTCGCGGCCTTGCGTATCCTGAATTCGAATCACCCCGAGATGCGAGTCGTCATGATCTCGTCCCTCGGCGGCTCCGGCAGTCACGCCGAGGAGTCGTTCCG
>CBDUYG010000769.1:0-2150 GCA_965371385.1 uncultured Myxococcales bacterium
CGCTCGATGTTCGTCGACTTCTATGGCGTGATGGGGCGGGACCACATGGCCGAGTACGGCTCGACGCCCGAGAGCTTCGCCATGGTGACGGCCAAGAACTCCTTCCACGGAAGCCTCAATCCCCTCGCCCAGTTTACCCACGAGGTGACGATCGAGGAGGTGCTGGCCGACAAGATGATCTCGCCCCCGCTCACCCGCCCGATGATCTGCCCGGTGGCCGACGGCGGCGCGGCGGCGGTCGTCGTGAGCGAGCGAAAGGCGCGCCAGCTCGGGATCGAGAAGCCCGTGCGCATCGTGTCGAGCGTCGTGAAGTCCTACTTCGATCATCCGCTGGGAGCCGAGGAGAACGTCAGCAGCCTCTGCATCGAAGAGGCCTACTACGAGTCGGGGGTCGACCCGAAGGATCTCGACGTCGTCGAGCTTCACGACTCGTCTTCACCGTGCGAGATCCTCGTCTACGAAGGGCTCCAGCTCTGCTCCCCCGGCGACAGCGTCAAGATCCTGCACGACGGCGAGACGAAGCTCGGCGGCCGCATCCCGGTGAACACCTCCGGCGGTCTGTTGCGCAAGGGGCATCCGGTGGGCGCCACCGGCATTTCGCAGATCTACGAGCTGACGCTTCAGCTCCAGGGTCGCGCGGGCAAGCGTCAGGTCGAGGGCGCAAAGGTCGCGCTCGCGCACAATGGCGGCGGCACCATCAAGGGTGAGGTCGCGGCGATGAACATCAACATCCTCGTGCGCTGAGCAGGCGGCGCTCGGATACCCTGGGGAGCGTCTGCGAACATCGAGAGGTCGTCGATAAGCGAACGGCAGGCGAACGGCAGGCGAACGAAAGGCAAGCGAGAGTCGAACGAGAGGCCAGTCGAGACACGCATGAGAGAGCGAAACCCCTTCATCCTGGCGGACCTGATCCAGCTTCGCGCCGAGGAGAAGCCCGACCTCGACGTCCTCACCTTCGAGCACCTGAGCCTCGACGGCGGCGCGACGCCGGACGAGATCCGCACTTATGCCGATCTCGCCGAGAACGCGAATCGCATCGCGGCCGGGCTGATTTCCCGGGGAATGAACCAGGGCGACCGCTTCGCGATCATGCTGCGCAACCACCCGGAGTTCATCGAGGCCATGATCGCGGCCTCGATCACCGGTTGCGTATTCGTCCCGATCGATCCCCGCACCCGGGGCGAGAAGCTCGGCTTCGTGCTGCGCAACTCCGGCAGCCGCGGCGTCGTGTGCGCCGACTACTGCGCCGGGCAGATCGTCGCGATCCGCGCGCAGGCGCCCGAGCTCGAGTGGCTTCTGGCTCTCGAATCCGGTGAGGGCGAAAGTGAGGAAAAAGCCCAGCCGATCTCGAGCCTCGCGGGCGTGGGCTCCTTGAACGAAGTCCTCGAATCTCCGGCCGCGACCGTCGACCCGCGCGTCGACGACATCTTCCATCCCCTCCAGATCATCTACACCTCGGGCACCACCGGGGATCCGAAGGGCATCGTGGGCGATCACATGCGCTTCGGCGGCACCGGCATGCTCGGAGGCATCTTCGGCTATCAGGACGACGAGCGGCCCTATACCGGGCTCTCCTTCACCCACAACAACGCCCAGGCGACGGCGGTCTGCCCTTCCCTGATGTCCGGCTATCGCGCGGTCCTGAGCCGGAAGTTCACGAAGTCGAAGCTCTGGGATATCTGCCGGCATTACGGCTGCACGAGCTTCTCCCTCGTGGGCGGGATGGCGACGGCGATCTACAGCGAGGATGTGAGGGACGACGACAGCGACAACCCGGTGCGCATGGTGGTGAGCGGCGGAATGCCGGCGGCGATCTGGGAAGCCTTCGAGAAGCGCTTCGACGTGCAGATCTTCGAATTCTACGGTGCCAGCGACGGCGGCGGCATGGCGTACAAACCGGTGGGGGTCGGGCCGGTGGGATCCTTCGGCAAGCCGATGGACACCGTCGTCATGAAGATCCTCGATGACGAGGGCAACGAGTGCGCTCCCGGCGTCGTGGGCGAGATCTGCTGCCGACCGGCGGATCTCAGCGAGGCCACGGTGGAGTACCACAGCGATCCCGAGGCCTCGAAGAAGAAGATCGAGCAAGGCTGGAACCGCAGCGGCGACATGGGGCATCGCGACGAAGAGGGCTGGCTCTACTTCGACTA
>CBDUYG010000770.1:0-2146 GCA_965371385.1 uncultured Myxococcales bacterium
CAGCTCTATCCCTTCTTTCGACCGAACCAGGGCGTGACGACCTCCGGCGCCTTCGTCTGGGACGACAGCGCGCACGATCTCTGGAGATGCCTCTACGCAAAGAGCTACCTCCACATCCCCCTTCCCGAGGACGCGGACCTCTGCGACCTCGAGCTTGCGAGCGGCCTTCGCTACCGCTGCCTCGAGCCCCTCCGCCGCTACGCCCTCCACTATGAAGACGCAGACGACGGCGCCCTGGTGGTGGACCTCGAGTTCGAAGCGATCTGCCCCCCCAACTATCTTGCCGGCTCACATCTCGATCAACCCGGTCGCTATACGGGGACGATCCAGCTCCACGGCGAAGCGATCTCCGTCGATTCCTACGGCTTTCGAGATCGCTCGTGGGGGCCGCGCTCGCAGATCGGCGGCACGATCCACAACTCGGGCGCTCCGCGCGGCGGCTACAGCTACGCGACCGAGTCGGATTCGAACGCCTTCCACGCCATCACGATGGCCTTCCAGGACGACGTCGCGATACCGATCCACGGCTATCTATTGCAGGACGGCGAGTACGCGAGGCTCGCGCCCGGCAAGGGGAGACGCGACGTGCTCGAGCGCTCTCCCGAAGGCGCCCCGACTCGAGTTCGGCTGGTCGTCGAGGACGAGCGCGGCCGAAGCCTCGAGGCCGAGGGCGTGTGCCTCAACAAGTTTGCCGTCCATCTGAACCCGAACCTCTTCACCTGGAATTGCCTCACCCGCTGGAGCTGGGACGGGCACGAAGGTTACGGCGAGGATCACGACAACTGGAGTGCGTCGGCGGCGACGCGCTTCTTCCGCTGCCTGGGCGACGATTGAACCGGGGATCCAGGCGACACAGAGATTGATGGAAGAGCGACGATGACCGATGCGGACGACGAGAACACGGCCCTGCGCGAACCCTTCGAGCGCTGGCTGGCATCGCGCTGGAGCGATGTCGATGATCTGGCGGTGGAGGATTTCGAGAGCCCGAAGTCCGGCTTCTCGGCCAGGACCCTCTTCGCCCCGGTGCGCTATCGCCGAGGCGACGAAGCGATCGAGGAGCGAGTGGTCCTGCGGGTGGAGAATCCCGAGCCCGCGATCTATCCCGCCCAGGCGCCGGGACTCGATATCGAGGTCGAGATCCAATATCGCGTGATGGAGACCCTGGCGAAGGACGGCCGCATTCCGTTGGCTCCGCTCATCGGTTACGAGCCCGATCCAGCCGTGCTGGGTTCTCCCTTCTTCGCCATGGGGTACGTCGAGGGTGAGGTGACGATCGAGAACCCGCCCTACACCCTCGAGGGATTCTTCAGCGAGGCGAGCCCCGAGACACGCCGGGGGATGATCCAGAACGGTCTCCGGGTCCTCGCCGACGTCCATCGAATCGACTGGAAGGCGGCCGGCCTCGATTGGCTCGTGCCGCCGGGAACGACCCCGGGGATGGAGGCCCAGCTCGCACTCTGGGACGAGTTCGGCCGACGCGAGTTCGGCGAGCGTGTGCATCCCGTATTCGAGCGGGCGGCGGCCTGGCTGCTCGAGCATCTCCCGGACGATCGCGACAATCGCTTCAGCTGGGGTGACTCCCGACTGGGCAACATCATCTATCGCGACGATCACTGCGCTTGCATCACGGACTTCGAGAACGCGGCGATCGCCCCGGCCGAGATGGACCTCGGCTGGTGGCTGATGTTCGACCGCACCCAACACGAAGTCTCCGAGGCCGTCCGACTACCGGGCGAGCCGACGCGTGAGGAGCAACGCGATTTCTACTACGAGTGCTCCGGGCGGGAGCTCGGAGACACCCACCCCTTCGAGGTCTTCGCTGCCTTTCGTTACACCGGCATCGTCGCTCGAGTCATGAACCGGTGGGTGGATCTGGGTATCCTGCCGAAGGATCACGGGCTATGGCTCAAGAACCCCGCGGCGTATTGCCTGGCGGATCTGATGGGGATGGATCGGGCGTAGGACGAGGCAGGAGCCGGTCGCATACCTTCGCTCGGAATGGAATCGGAGGAGGAATCATGTTGCAGAAGTTCGTCTATATCACCGGGGCACTGGACTTCGGGGTCGGCGCGGGCGTCTGGGCGAGCGCTCTGCGAGATCCCCAGCCGGGGCAGTTCGTCGCCCTCATGACCCTGGGGATGTTCCT
>CBDUYG010000771.1:0-2146 GCA_965371385.1 uncultured Myxococcales bacterium
CCAGCCCACGCCCCAGAGAAGCACGAGAGCCAGTACGAGCCCCGGGCGTCCGAGACGGGCATTGCCGTTTCCGGCGCGGATCCTCCTCAACTCGAAATCCTCCGATCCCTCGATCTGAACGCTCCTCGGCCCGAACCGGAGAGTGTCGAACGTCTCATCGAGGGCTGCTGCCTCGGGATCCGGAGCCGCCCGATACTCGCTCGCGCAAGTCTACTCGAGCATCCGACAGAACCGCAGCAGATGGGCGAGAATCCCGATGCCGGGTGGGGGTATCAAGGCTAGATTGCCCCCGAGCCAGATCCGCGGGTCGCCCGTCCCCCCACCCACGACGCCAGCATGATGTCGACACGACGACGTGCGCAAAGCCAACGATGAGCGTGATCAGCGTGAGGTTGAATCCCAGGTGAGTGGGAGCGGGAGCGGTGTGGGAATCGGGCGAAATCGGGCAGACTCGCGCTCGGGGTCCGGGCGTAGGAGTCGCTGCCGCCGCGACGACGCGGATCCCCGGCGGGCTCGCTGCAGTACCTTGGGGCTCTTCCTTCTGGCTCTGGCCTTCAGCTTTGCATGCGCGGGGGACACCGCCCCTCCCCTGGCGACCGGCGCCCCGATGCCACGCTCCTCCGCTGGATCGAAGCAGCCTCTACGCGAGCTCGCGATCAGGGTGAAGCTACCCAAGCCCGCCGCGAGCAGATCGAAACCGCTGCGCGACTCCGAAACCGGAATCAACAAGATGTCCGCCCGAGTCACCCTGGGTCCATCGAGCGTCAATGCCAGGGTCAGCTTCGAGGGGGACCCGGCAGCCCTCGGCCCGTCGATTCCGCCCAGGATCCGGGTCAAGCTCGACGACAAGCGGTACCTCCTCGGCATCCGCCGCTTCCACCTCGCCTCGGTCTCTCTGCCAGGCGAACTCGAGCGATTCCGAACCTACCGGCAGATGAGAGAGATGGGGGTCCTCGCCCCGCGTGTCGAATTCGTGCGGGTGGCCTGGAACGACGCCGAGCCTGAAGTCATGATGGTCGTCGAAGACCTCTCCAAGGAGCTGATCGAGTCCCAAGAACGTCGAGACGGCGTTCTGTTTCGGCTGAACTCAGAGTCGCTCCCTTCGGTGAGGATCGAAACGATCGGGCACAAGAAAACCGGCGACAAGAGTCGGCTCCTCCGCCACCAGCTCCAGACCGCGTCCGGATTGCTTCAGGCCTTCCTCGAGGGCCGCGCGGCGGCCGAGGAGGTATTCGATGTCGAGCTGATGGCTCGCTTCCTTGCGATCCTGGAGCTGCGTCACGCACCCGATCTGCTGCGCAGCGATCAGTTGAGGTTCTACTTCAACCCCATTACGCAACGCATCGAGCCCGTTGCCCATGTGAGGTGTCCCTGCCGAGCGGACTCGGCAGCTGGCACAGTGCTTCGCAGGGGCTGGGGCGCCCAGCTCATGGAGGACCCCGAGCTGGCTACCGCCGCCGGCGTCGATCTCGAGAGAATGGCTCGAGAGAGAGCCGGCATGAGCAAACGAGAGCTCGCTCGAATCGAAAACTCTGGGATCCCCAACGACGTCGTTCGCTCCTTCCCGCTCACCTCGGCCAGGCGGTCGGAGGTGAAGGCGCGCGCGCGCCGGCTCGCCGAGCTGAAGGGAGGGCGTCGACCGGATGGGGAGCCTCGATCCGGCGAAGAGCCGGCTGGAACGGAACGGTTGGTACCGGCAGACGATGTGGTGGCCCTCCTTCGCAGCCCGATCCCCCGCTCCGACCTGAAAGAGGCTCTCGAGGCTCACGACTTTCTACGCTGGGACGCCTCAGGACGGCGTCTGAGGGCCAAACCGGGCATCCACGAGGTGACGGGGTCCCTGGTCCTTCCGAGGGGGTTGGGGCTCGATCTGATGCCGGGGACGACTCTGCGTTTCGCGGCCGATCAGATCCTGCTCGCGAGCGGACCCTTGCGCTTTCTGGGTAGCCGGGAAGAACCCATCGTCCTCGAGGGGATCGCCGGGGCGAGTTGGTCCGGGCTGGTGAGCCTCGAATCCCCCTCTCCCCATCACTGGAGCCACGTCGAGGTGCGGGACGCGGCCGGAGTCGATCGCGAGGGCTGGACCCTCACGGGAGGAGTCACTCTACGGGCCGCGCAGGTGCGACTCGAGCATGTTTCCCTGGTC
>CBDUYG010000772.1:0-2138 GCA_965371385.1 uncultured Myxococcales bacterium
GCGTGGGCGCACACCCGGCTGCGATGAGGCTCGCGCAGAGCAGGGCAAGAAGGACGAGGGCGGGAGAGATCACTCGCTTGCGATTCATTTCACTGGCCTCCGGCTGGGGAATGGACCCTCTATTCTGCACACAATATCGCTCGCGCGCCAATCATCGCCGGAGTCGGGAGATTCGCGGGTCGATCGCTGCGACGATCCGCCTGAACTTCCGTGGGCCGGAACCTCTGTCCGCCGGAGCCCTGCCCCGCCTCGGGGTCAATCCGGTCCGGACGGGGCGGGCTGGATCGAAGCGCCGCGGGCGATATCCATCTTCCCAACAGTGCCGCGGGGTTGTCCCGGGGCGCGCAGGAGCTGGGGCAGGATGATCTCGTGGGGCTGCAGTCCGTAGTGCCTCTGAAAAGCCTGCTCCTTTCCACTACCTTCTCGCCGCATACCGGGGGAGAGATGCGTCGTGACGATATCAGCGAGCGTTCGGGTGAGTTTCAACACCAATGCGATTCGAATCGGGTGGAGGCTGAGTTGACATAGCGACTGAGACTTCCCTGGCATCGATTGAAAGCACCGCGAGCAGCAGCCTCGCACTGGAGCATCGAAATGAGCCGACATGATCTCGTAATCCGGGGGGGAACCCTCGTGGACGGAACCGGTGATGCCCCCCGCGTGGGCGATCTGGCCATCGATGGGGATCGCATCACCGCTATCGGGACGGATGTGGGAGAGGGGCGGCGGGAGATCGATGCTCGTGGTCGACTCGTGACGCCCGGCTGGGTAGATATTCATGCGCACTATGACGCCCAGGCGACCTGGGATCCGATGCTCTCCCCCTCTTCGGAACACGGCGTGACGACCGTCGTGCTCGGGAATTGTGGTGTTGGCTTTGCCCCGGTTCGGGAATCCCTGCGAAACGAGCTGATCGATCTCATGGAGGCGGTGGAAGACATTCCGGGCGCTGCGATGCACGAGGGGATCCAGTGGGAATGGGAGACCTTCCCCGAGTTCATGGATGCCCTCGAGCGGCGCGACCATGCCATCGACTATGGACTCCAGGTTCCCCACTGCGCGCTGCGTGCCTACGTGATGGGCCAGCGCGGGATCGACAACGAGCCGGCAACAGCAGAAGACATTGCGCAGATGCATGAAATCGTCGCAGAGGCTCTACGCGCGGGCGCGTTGGGCTTCTCGACTTCACGTACGGAGATGCACCGGACACTCGAGGGTGACCCCGTTCCCGGAACCTTCGCCCAGCGAGACGAGCTGTTTGGGATCGGTGCGGCATTGGCGAAGGAGAATGCCGGCGTTTTCCAGATGAGCCTGACCCATCGTGAGGTGCCGGCTGAGATGGGCTGGATGAAGGATCTCGCTCGAGAGACCGGCCGTATCGTGACCTTCAATCTGCAGCAGATCGACGAGGCGCCCGAGCTCTACAAGGATGCGCTTCGTGGACTCGACGAGGCACGCGCCGAAGGCATCACGAACCTGCGCGGACAGTTCTCAGGTCGTCCGGTGGGCGTGTTGATGGGTTGGGAGACGAGCGTTCATCCCTTTCTCGGCCATCCGGAGTACGTGAAGCTGATGAAGCTTCCGATTCGCGAACGGCTCGAAGAACTCCGCCGGCCGGAAGTGAAGGCGCGTCTTCTGGAAGGCGGCGAGCTGCGTACCGACTCCCTTCCCGAGAACGCCCCCATCCCCGCCGTGTTTCTGCAGTTCCTGACGCAGGCGACACAGAAGATGTATCCGATGGGCGGCGGGCACGATTACGAGCCGGATCCGCGGGACTCGGTGGCGGGTCGCGTCGAGTCGACCGGCCGCACGCCGGCCGAAATCGTGTACGACGCGTTGATGGACCAGGATGGCAAGGGCCTTCTCTACTTCCCGCTCTTCGGGTACGCGACCAGCCGCTTCGATGCGATCGAGGAGACCATGCTTCATCCGCAAACGGGGCTCAGCCTGGCAGATGGTGGCGCGCACTGCGGCGCCATCTGTGATGCCGGCACGCCCACGTTCATGCTGATGCACTGGGCGCGTGATCGGAAACGCGGTGAGCTCATGCCCATTGAATTCGTCGTGCGGAGACAAACTCGCGATACCGCGCATCAGTATGGTCTGTACGATCGTGGCGTCTTGAAGCCCGGCCTCAA
>CBDUYG010000773.1:0-2132 GCA_965371385.1 uncultured Myxococcales bacterium
GCTTGCGTCCTGGATGATCACCGCATCCGCCATCCCGACGAAGAGCCCCGTCCCCAGCACGCCGGGGATGGCGAGGATGGCGCGGTCGAGCTCCGCGGCGTTCTCGATCGGGGCGATCTTGCAATCGAGGATGTGATTGCCGTTGTCGGTGATGAAGGTATCGCCATCGCTGGTGCGCAGCTCGGGCTCGCAGCCGAGCTCGCGCAGGGCTTCGCGGCACAGGGATTCGCCGAAGGGGAGGACCTCGACGGGGAGCTTGCCCCGCGTTCCGAGCACCGGAACGATCTTCTCCGCGCCCACCAGGATGACGAGCTGATCCGATGAGGCGGCTACGATCTTCTCGCGTACGTGGGCGCCGCCGTAGCCCTTGATGACGTCGAGGTGGGGATCCACTTCGTCCGCGCCGTCGAAGGTGACATCGAGATGCCCGGCCTCTTCGAGCGCGAGCAGGGGAATGCCGAGTTCTTCGGCGAGTCGGCCGGTGACGATCGAAGTCGCTACGCCCTTCACCTCCAGACCGTCGCCGACCCGGGCCGCGAGCGCGTGCACGAAGGCGGTGGCGGCTCGTCCCGTCCCGAGGCCGACGATCTGACCGTCCGAAACCCACTCGAGCGCCCGCTCGGCCGTGGCCGCCAGGGCATCGGGAGATCCTTCCGGCTTTGAATTGCTCTTGCTCACCTCGCCTCCGAGTCGACGTCGCAGGCTCCGGCGCCCCGATGGGAGGGCGAGTCGGCGGCTGCAAGCGAGATCATAGGCGGATTTGGAGCGCGCGGAACGGGCCCCGCAAATTGAGTCGACTCGATCAGCTCTAGGGGGAGAGGGGGGAGAGCGCCTCGCCGAGCTTCTGCAGTAGCGTCTTCAGTCCGGCGCTGACGTCGTCGCCAAGGTGGACCCGCAGTGCACGCCTTTCGCGTTGGGCGAGCACGGCGAAGTCTCCCTGGGCCTGGGCGTTCTTCAACACGCCGAAGGTGTAGCGCTGGCCCGGAATCTCGAGGTCCTCGGCGTCGTCCGCCGTGATTTGCAGGAAGACGCCGCGATTCGGGCCGCCCTTGTGGAGCTGGCCCGTCGAGTGCAGGAAGCGCGGGCCGTAGCCGAGGGTGGTCGCGACCCGGGCATGATCCCGCACAGCGTGGCGAAGCTGCTGCAGCTCTTCGTCGTGCTCCTCGTTCATCTCCACGTAGGCGTTGATCGCGAAGTAGTCGCCCGGAGCGACTCGCGCGATATGGGCTCGCAGTCGAGCGGTGAGGTCGCCTTCGCCGAGCGCCCCGGCGTTGCGTTCGTCGGCATAGAGGGCCAGCCCGGATTCCTCGAGGAATGGGGTCTCTTTGGGGAGCGACCCCTTCTCCTCGTAGCTCTGCATGAGCCCCCGGGCCTCGATCTTGGCGGCCTCGACATCCGGCTGATCGAAGGGATTGATCTCGAGGATCGCCCCCGCCACGGCCGTCGCGATCTCCCAGCGGAAGAACTCCTGGCCGATGTCCCGCGAGTCCTCGAGCCGGATGCGCACGACCGGGTGCCCGGCTTCTTCGAGGGCCGTGAGAGCGGTCTCCTCTTCGGGTGACTCCTCACCGGCGAGGCAGAGCTGAACGAAGAGCCGATCCCGGCCGTAGGCGCCGGGCGATGTCAGGGTCTCGCCATCGACGGGGACGATGCCGCGGCTCTGCTTGCCCGTGGACTCGGCGATCAGCTGCTCGAGCCAGGCGCCGAGGCTCGCGATGCCGGGGGACGCAACCAGGGTGAGCTTGTCCCGGCCCTGGCGCGCCAGGGTGCCGAGGATGATGCCGAGGCGGACGCCCGGGTTGCTCGCCGGCGGGACGAAGGCGCCGCAGGAGTCGATCATCAGGCGGGTGCGCGCGAGGAAGTCTTCGAGATCGATGCCGAGGGCGCTGGCGGGGAGCATTCCGAACACCGATAGCGCCGAGAAGCGGCCGCCGATCGTCGGATCGCCATGCGCGATGGCCGAGAAACCTTCCTCGTTGGCCAGCTGATCGAGCTTCGTGCCCGGATCCGTGATCGCGACGAAGCGCGAGCCGGGGGCGCCTTCTTCACCTTGCTCGTGGTTGTCGGCGATCTCGCTCTCCACCCGGGCCCAGAAGTAGGCCTTGAACGAGTTGGGCTCGATCGTGCCGCCG
>CBDUYG010000774.1:0-2130 GCA_965371385.1 uncultured Myxococcales bacterium
ATGCTGGGCACCCAGACGAGCACGGCCTTCATCTGGTCACCCCGGGGCGAAACCTCGCTCGCCTCGAGTCTCCACTTGCCGAACTTCTGAACGACTCCCGCGGTCATGCCCGCCGCAGGGATCTCGCGCGAAACCCGCTCCAACGTGAGGTCGAGTTGGCGATTGGACCACGGCGCTCCGTAGAGCGAGAGAGCAAAGCCCAGCGCGGTGATGCCGGTTGCCAGAGCCATCACCGGCCCGATGAGGTGTGGCGAAGATATCCCGCTCGCTTCCAGCGCCAGCAGCTCGCGATCCGCCCCCAGGCGACCGAGTCCCATCATGCACCCAACCAGGAAAGCGAAAGGCAGGGTCTGTGTCACGAGCGGAATGACCTGATAGATCGCGATCCGGACGACTGTCCCAACGCCGAGACCGCGATTGATCACATAGTCGGCATAGCCGAGCACGTCCTGGGTCAGGAGCAGGATCGCGAGGACCACGAGTGCAAAGATCGACGGGACCAACATCTCGATCGCGATCGACCTGTAGAGCGTACTACCGGGACGTCTCGATCTGTCGGGGAACGCTGAGGCCATGCTGGCCAACGACTCCTGGCTCGGACAATTGTGTGATGCCGCGAATGTCGCAGTGGGGCGCCTTGCGACGTCCATGCTGCAGGCTTGAACCTCGTGTAGACTAGCCTGCCTTATTCGTGAGCGCTCTGCTGCGGACGGCGATGGCACTACAGCACTCTTGCCATCCTCGCGACGAGCTTCACGAATAATGCGGGCTAGCGTGGCGCTTGTTGCGATGCGAAGACTTCCCGGCCGAGCGCTCGCGGAGCGGGGGTCGTGGGAGTTCGGCGACGAAGCACCTCCTCTCAACCAAGCCGCGCAGCCGTCGGGAGGCCTGAGAACACCACCATGCACGGCCTCGACAACGTTGTACCCGTCCACGGATCTGCTTCCACGGCTCCTCTCACGGTTGCCTACTTCGTCGGAGAGCTGGAGGGGGCCGGCACGACGGTTCATGCCCTGACGGCCTGCAGAGGAATGGCCGAGCTGGGGCTGGACGTCGAGCTGGTCGTCGTGCGACGTCAGGGAGTGCTCGCCGGTGACGTTCCAGAGGCCCTGAAGGTCGTGGAGCTGTCCGCCGGCGATCCTTCAGCTCCCGAGCGTGGGGTGTCCTCCCGAGATGTCCTCGCAGCGATTCCGCTGCTGGCGAGATATCTACGACGGCGGCGTCCCATGGTCCTGTGGTCCGGTGCAAAGGCCGTGAATCTTGCCGCTCTCGCGGCGAGCCGGCTGGCGTTCGTTTCCACCCGCGTGGTCATGACGATCACCAACGATCTGTATCACCGCGGCTCCGCGCAGGACCGGGGGCGGGCGCTCGCGACCCTCGTGATCCGGCGTGTCTATCCCTCTGCCGACAAGGTCATCACCCTGTCTCGAGCGATGACGGACGACCTGGTCGAGAAGGAAGGTCTGCCCCCCGAACTCTTCGCGATCATTCCGCCGCCAATCGATCTCGAGCGCATCGATCGGCTGGGTCGCGAAGCCGTCGATCACCCGTGGCTCCAATCCGGCCAGCCTCCCGTTGTTCTCAACGTGGCACGGCTGGCAGAGCAGAAGGGCCACCCGATCCTGCTGGAGGCCTTCGCCGAGGCGGCGCGCTCCCGGGAGCTGCGCCTGATCATCATGGGCGAAGCATCGGAGGAGGCGCGCAGGGAGCTGGAGGCCCGCGTCGACGCCCTGGGTATCGCTGGGAAGGTCGATATCGCCGACTTCGATCCGAATCCCTATCGGTTCATGACGCGTGCGGCCGTGTTCGTCCTCTCCTCACTGTGGGAAGGCTTTGGCATCGTCCTTGCGGAGTCGATGGCGTGCGGCTGCCCGGTCGTATCGTCGAACTGTCCCTATGGCCCGGCTGAGATCCTGCAGGGCGGGAAGGTCGGTCGGCTCGTTCCGGTGTCGGATTCCCACGCGCTCGCCGAGGCCATCCTGTCGGAGATCGATGACCCAACCGACGCGGCGATCCTCGAGAAGCGCGCCCGTGATTTCGGTCTCGACAGCCTGATGAAGCGCTATGCAGCCGTGCTCGACGATCTGCGGAAGTGAACGGGACCGCTCGTACCCCCGCTCCCCGATCTCC
>CBDUYG010000775.1:0-2123 GCA_965371385.1 uncultured Myxococcales bacterium
GGAACGATCGCGAAGGCGCCCGGGAGCTTCGCGCTGCAGAGTCAGATCGCGCCCCGGGTCTTCATCGATCGGAGCCATGTCGCGAGTACGCAGCTCATCGAGCCCGGGAGCTTGGTCGAGCATCTGATCTATATCGGGGCGGAGGCCGCGCGGCTGGAAGGCTGGATCGAGCGCCATCGAGCAAAGCTCGATGAAAATCACGTTCGGGTCCAGACCGTCGAGAGCTATCAGGAGGAGCTCACCCGTAGCTTCGCTGCGCTGACCGGCTACCTCGGGCTGGTCGGTCTCGCGGCGCTCGCGCTCGGCGGCGTCGGAGTGGCGGCTGGGATCCGCTCGTTCGTGCGCGAGAAGCTCGACATGGTGGCGCTGCTGCGCTCGCTCGGGGCGAGGTCGAGGGATGTCTTCGCCGTCTATGCTCTCCTCTCCCTGGCGCTTGGAGCCATCTCCGGCGCGATCGGCGCGGCGCTGGGGGTGGCGCTCCAGTGGAGTCTGCCGACGCTGATGCGCGGGCTGCTTCCGGTCGATGTGTCGCCACGCTTCGAGCCCGTGGCGATCTTGACCGGGATCGGCCTCGGGCTCTGGGTCACGCTCCTCTTTGCCGCCGGGCCGCTCTTCGACCTCGGCCGTGTCCCGCCCCTGCGTGCCCTGCGCCGGGACCTCGCGGGAGAGCGTCTGCCGAGGATGGGCCGGGTCTTCCTCCTTGCCGCGGTGATCGGCAGCCTCATCCTCGCTTCGATCTGGCAGGCGCCCGACTTCAAGGTGGGCCTCGCCTTCGCCGCCGGTCTCGGGGGCGCGCTCCTTCTGCTGGCCGGGGCCGCGATGGCGGTGGCCTGGATGCTTCGCCGACATTCACCCCGCCGCGCGCCCTATTGGCTCCGTCAGGGAATCGCGAATCTCTTCCGGCCCCGCAATCACACCGTCTCGACCGTGCTCACGATCGGGTTCGGGCTCTTCCTCGTATCGACTCTCCACGCTGTGCAGTACAACGTGCTCCAGCAGATCAAGCTGGACACCCGGGAGGATCGACCCAACCTGATCCTCTTCGATGTGCAGAGCGATCAGCTCGCCGATCTCGAGGGCTTCCTCGCCGAGCGCGGCGCGCCGATCCTCGACCGCGCGTCCTTGATTTCGGCTCGCATCTCCGGATTCGCCGGACGCCCTATGCCGGATTGGCTCGCATCGGAGACGACGGATCGCGAGCTGCGTTGGGCGCTCCAGCGGGAGTACAAGCTCAGCTATCACGACGAGCTGCGCGAGAGCGAGACGATCATCGAGGGGCGCTGGTGGGGCCCGGGCGCCGAGGTCAGCCGCCAGCCGGTGCCGATCTCCCTCGAGACCACCCTGGCCCAGACCCTCGGCGCCCGGGTGGGGGACGCGATCCAGTGGAACATCCAGGGGGTGCCGGTCGACTCCGTCGTCGAGAGTCTGCGGCGGGTCGATTGGGGACGCTTCGCGACGAACTTCTTCGTCGTCTTTCCGCCGGGAATGATCGAGCAGGCACCGCGCACCACGGTGCTGCTCGCGCGGGTCGCCGACGCCCGGGTGAGGGCGGAGCTTCAACGCGATCTCGTCAAGAAGTTTCCCAACATCTCGGCCCTCGATGCAAGCGTGATGCTGCGCGCCTTCGACGCGATGATGGCAAAATTCAAGGTCGCGGTGCGGGTGCTCGCGTTCTTTACCCTCGCGACGGGCCTGATGATCCTGGTCGCTGCCTCGGCGACCGCCCGCAGCGAACGCACCCGCGAGGTTCTGCTCCTGCGCATCCTCGGCGCCTCATCGATGACCTTGCGGCGCATCGTGACGACGGAGGCCGTCGCGCTCGCAGTGCTGGCATCGTGTGTCGGGGCGAGCCTTGCGCTTGCAGCCTCCTGGGGCCTCGTGCGATTCGTATTCGAGCTTCCCTTCGACCCGCCGCTATCGAGGCTGGCGGGCCTTGCGGCCGTTACGCTGGTGGTCAGCTCCCTGCTCGGAGGCGCGAGCGGGCGGCCCTTGCGCGCGAGCAGCCCGCTGGAGGCGCTGAGGGCGGAGGATTCTTCGGGGGGTGGAGCGGGGTAGTTCGAGCTCGGGCCATCAGGCTTCGAACCTGAGGGTCGGGGGTTCGAATCCCTCCCGGCGTGCCATTG
>CBDUYG010000776.1:0-2122 GCA_965371385.1 uncultured Myxococcales bacterium
CATGGAGACGATGGAAATCCACAAGAAGTTCACTTTCGAAGCCGCCCACCGTCTTCCCAACGCGCCCCCTGGCCACATCTGCCAGCGCCTGCACGGACACTCCTTCGAGATCGAGATCCGGATCCGCGGTCCGGTCGATGAAGCGCGGGGATGGGTTGCGGACTTCGCGGAAATCGACGAGGCCTTCACCCCCGTCCACGAGACCCTCGACCACCACTACCTGAACGAGGTCGAGGGCCTCGAGAACCCCACGAGCGAGAACCTGGCCCGCTGGCTCTGGCAGCGGCTCCAGCCCTCGCTTCCCGGCCTGTGCCGGGTGGATGTGAGCGAAACATGCAACACCGGTTGCACCTATGACGGACCCGCTCCGGGCTAGAGGCGTAGCCTCCAGCGGCCGTGAGAACCATCGCCGGGGCCCGGCGTCCAAGGTTGGGATGAAGCGAAGCCAGGAGGGATTGTGGACGTAACCGTGGCTGCAGGGCCGTCGTATCCATGAGCGAGGGAGAGCAGGACCGATCGGCTCGGGCCGAACGGGAGCTTCAGTGGAGCTCGTGGATGGCCGCCGCTCAATCCGGGGATTCGCATGCCTATGAGAGCCTGCTGCGCTCGATCCTGCCCTCCGTGCGCGGATTCGTGATGTCGCGAATGCGCAACCCGGACGCCGCTGAGGACGTCGTGCAGAACGTGCTACTCGCCATACATCGATCGCGTCACACCTACAACGCGAGCCGTCCCTTCGGCCCCTGGCTGCGGGCGGTGTCGCGCAACGCGGTGATCGATGCGGCTCGCTCGCGGACCCGGCGAGCCGGTCGAGAAGATCCTCTCGAAAAATACGAGGCCGTGCTGCAAGCGGAGGTACCGAAGGATCTCGAAGCGGAGGTTTCTCCGGGCCTGCTCGCGGCACTCGCAAAGATCCCGCCGGCCCAACGGCAGGCGGTAGAGCTGCTGCATCTAAGGGACCTGTCGGTGAACGAAGCCGCCACCGCAGTCGGAATCTCCCAGACCGCCATCAAGGTGAGGGCGCATCGCGGAAGAGTGGCGCTGCGCAAGCTCCTCACCCTCCATGCAAGGAGCGAGGAAGATCAATGACCGACTCCTCTCGAAATCGCAACCCTTCTCGGAGCCGCAGCGCCGACGAGCTGATCGCGGACCTCACGCGCGAGGTCCCGGCCGTTCGCCCGCTTCCATCCATCTCGCGCATGACGGCGAGTGTGCTCGTCAGCGCCCTGCCCGCCTCGCTGATCCTCATCGCGCTCATGGGAATTCGAGATGACCTCTTCAGTGGGGCGACGCCACCGCTCTTCGGCTCGGTGCTCACGAGTCTCGTGCTGATCGGCATCGGCGGTGTCGTCGCAGCGATCGCCGGGGCCGTCCCCGGACGCGAGCTTCTCGAGCGGATCGCAATGGGAACGGCCGGAATCGGAGCCCTCGTCCTCCTGCTGGGCCTCGGACTTGCCCGGGGCCAGGCGGTCCTCGCCTTCGACGCTTCCGAGGTCGGGCACAGCCTCACTTGCACCGCCTACGCGCTGATGCTCTCGGCCCCCGTCGTCGTCTGGCTCAGCATCGTCGTGCGCGGCGCGGCGCCGGGCCGAGTCGGACGCAGCGCCGCAGCGGCCAGTATCGGTGGAGTCGCGACGGCGACTCTCGCCGTTCAGCTCAGCTGCTCGAGCGGCAGCCCCTTCCACCTCGCGCTCGGGCACTTCTTCGCCCCGCTCCTGGCGGCCTCTTTGCTCGCGCCCCTGCTCGTGGCCGCCTGGCGCACGTTGGACGAGCGAAGCCGAGCCAGGCTATCGATGCCGTAGAGGCGGAGCGGGAAAGCCAGGCTTGCTCACCCGACCCCTCGTGAGAGGGCGCCCCTTGCCTTCCATTCGATCGGCCAGGACGATTTCTTCGAAATCTTCACCGTCGTCGCCGGCACCGCAGAGCTTTCGCTCTGCGGTGCTGGCTCCTAGCATGGGGCCGCATCTCGCCCCGACCGTTCCACTCTCACACTATCGGAGGATTTCATGAGCCGTCTCGTGCTCTACCACAACCCCAGCTGCAGCAAATCGCGCGGCGCCGTCGAAGTCCTGAACGATCGCGGGATCGACTTCGAGACGATCGAGTACCTCAGTGATCCCCT
>CBDUYG010000777.1:0-2115 GCA_965371385.1 uncultured Myxococcales bacterium
CTCTGACATCAACCGCGAACGCGCGCCCGAGGGTGTCGAGGTCGATGATCGGGGGCGTCCGACCGGTCGCATCTACTACCAGGACGCATGGCTGCGCGAGCAGATCGGTCCCGAGACACCGCCGGATCTCGCCGCAGTGAGCCGCGAGCTCGCGCGCTGCGGGGTCACGGGAGTCACCGACGCGACGCCAGACAAGGGGCCCGAGGAGCTCGGGCTGCTCGCCCGGGCGATCGAACGCGGCGAGCTACGCCAGCGCCTCGTCGCGATGGGAAGGCGGGACGCCGAGGTGCCGGCCGGCGGTCGCCTCGAGATCGGCCCGGTCAAATTCATGCTTCGGGAGCCCGAGCTGCCAGACTTCGAGTTGCTCGCCTGGCAGATTCGTCAGGCGCACGAGAGCGGGCGTCCCGTCGCGATCCACTGCGTGACCCGGGCCGAGCTGGTCGTCGCCGCCGAAGCAATTCGCGCCGCCGGTCCCCACGAAGGCGATCGCATCGAGCATGCTTCCGTGGCGCCGCCCGAGCTCGTCGAGCTCCTGGCGGGGCTCTCCCTCTGCGTTGTGACCCAGCCAGGGTTCCTCTGGGAGCGCGGCGACGCCTATCGTGAGGAGGTCGAGCCCCGGGATCAGCCCTGGCTCTATCGCGGGCGCGGATTTCTGGAGGCGGGAGTCCACCTCGGCGGCGGGACGGATGCGCCCTATGGAGACCTCGATCCGTGGCTCGCCATTCGCGCCGCGGTGGCGCGCCGCACCCGTGACGGCCATGAGATGTCGAGTGACGAAGCGCTCACGCCCGAGCGGGCCCTCGCGCTCTTCACCTCCGCCCCGGAGGCACCGGGTGGCGCGCCGCGCAAGGTCGAGGTCGGAGTCATCGCCGATCTGTGCCTGCTCGATCTTCCCTGGAGCCGGGCCCGTGACGACCTCTCGAAGGATCGCGTCGCAGCGACCCTGCGAGCGGGCGAGCTCCTTCACTGTGCGACCGACCCGGAATCCCTCGATTGGGCGCCGGGCGAGTTACTCTCCTCGTCATGAACGCGCCCGCCGATCGCAAGTCGGGACTGGCTTCGAAGCTGATGCTCCTCTGCGCCAGTCTCGTGATCATGCTGATCTTCGTCGAAGTGGGCTCGTACCTCGTCTTCCGCTCGCGTGTGGCCCGGCTCCACGAGTTCGAGAAGAACAAGGAGGCGAACAAGAACAAGCCGAAGGGGAGGTGGGATCACCTGCCTGCGCTGAAGGGGCTCTTCGCGGTCGCCAAGCCCAACGTACGGGGGACGACGGCAGGTGTGCTCTTCGAAACCAACAGCCACGGCTTCCGCGGTCCCGAGCGCCCCTACGAGAAGCCGGAGGGAACCTTTCGCATTGCGGTGATCGGCGATTCGGTGACGATGGGCTTCGGCGTGCTCTACGAAGAGACGTACGCCGCACGCATCGAGGTGGTCATCTCGGCTCGGCGGCGAGACTCCGGTGAGCGCCGCCTCGAGGTCATCAATGTCGGTCTCTCGGGGCTCGAGACCGAAGAGGTGGTCGAGCGCTTCGTCGCCAAAGCCCGGCCTTTCGATCCCGATCTGGTGATCTACGGGTTCACGCTGAACGACATCGAGGGCGATCACTATCGTCGCAGCTACGGCGGTCGCGACCGCAACAACCGGCGCTTCTTCGAAGCTCCGCTCTATATGGGAAAGATTCTCGGGCCCAAGATCCTTGCCTTTCTCGATCTCGTCGTCGGGCCCGAGGGCTCGTACCGCTACGAGCTGGAAGACAACTACTTCCGCAACCCGGAGGCCTGGGCCGAGGTTCTCTCGGGGCTCGATCATCTGGGTCGCGTCACGCAGGAGATGGGGATCTGCACCCTGGTGCTGATCCACACCCGGCTCGAATCGCTGAATTTCCTTCATCCCTACCACGAATTCTACGATGCAGTAGAGGAGGCCGCGGCCGAGCGAGGCTTCTTCGTCGCGCAGTCGTATCCGGGATTCGACGGGCGCGAGGCCACGGATCTGTGGATCACACCCTTCGATGCGCATCCGAACGGCGAGGGGCATCGGCTCTTGAGTGAGGCCGCCCTCGACGCCCTCGACGCCTTGCCCGATCGCTGTTGGGCGACGCGGGAGAGGGGAGAG
>CBDUYG010000778.1:0-2115 GCA_965371385.1 uncultured Myxococcales bacterium
GATGTCTTCGGCGGCGCGGCGATTGCCTTCAGCGGTCCAGTGTCCGGCATAGCCGCGGTAGAGCACCCTGCCCTCTCGCGCATCCCTCGTCAACCGGTTCCAATCGCGAATGGTCGGGATGTCTCTCTGCTCGAGTGCGCGGAGCAGGGGGCCCGAGCTCGCACTCCAGTAGGCGCCGGGAGAGCGTTTCCCGCCCACCGGTACCCGGGCTTCATCAGGGTAGTGCCACGCGATGGCTCCGGGGTCGGGGATCATGTTGACGACGAGGCGGGCCCCCTGGGATCGCGCCGCCCGATTGGCTGCTGCAATGAGGATGACCGACGTCTCGAGCGCCCGCTCGGGATTCATCGGATCCGGTGCGCCCTTCCGCTGATCCTCCATGAGCCCAAGCTCGACCAGGGCTGGAGCCAGCTCGATGTCGGTCAGCCACCGGCGAAGACCCCGCTTCCATCCGCTATCGGGGCCGACCCGCGTACGCAGGGCATCGACGAGGGCCGAGCGCTGCAGGAGTCTCGCGAACACCGAATCGCGAGAGACTTCGAAGGGAGGGAACTCGACATCCTCTCCGTCGATCGTGAAGTAGGGGGGCGTTCTCTCGCGCTGGCGTTGATTGTCGGCGAAGTCGTTGCCCTCGAAGAAGTTGAGGACGACGATGTCGAATCCCCAATTCGGCGCTTCGTGACGCAGGAATTGCAGCTCGCTCGCAGTGCTCCAGCCGCTCTTCCCGACGTTGACCACCTCGACCCTCGCACCGACGATCTCGCTCTGTAACAGAGCTTCGAGCTGCACTGCGGCGATCTGCTCGAAGGGGGTGGCGAGGGCCTCGACGAAGGAATCCCCCAGCATCAGGACCCGAATGGTTCCCCTGGGTTTCAGGATCGAGCGCTCTTCATCCCGGAATCCTCGTGAGTTGATTCGAACGAGCACAGGTTCGTACGTTTCCCGGGTCCAGTAGATCTCTTGATCCGGCTCGCGCATGGAGAGGAAGAGCGGATGCTTCCCTTCCTTCAGGTCGTGCGGCGGGTTGGCGATTCGCAGCGACCCCTCGAGCAGCATGATCGAAACCACGAGGGACACGAGCCCGATCGCGATCTTCGGAAGGAGGGAGCTGAAGCGACCGGGATTGGCTCGCACGAACGGGTCCTTCGATTGGTTGCCGGCAATCGGACGAGGTTGAAACGGGGTGAACTCGATGACCCGGATGATATCCCCCGGCCGAAGCCACCACAAACCGGGAGGGGGCCTTGCCAACCGCCGAAATCGTCTCCTTCGATCCGTAGCGGTTGCGCAGGCGCACCCTCTTTCAGCTCAGTAGTGCCAGGGAAATTTCTTGAAATCCGGTTTGCGCTTCTCCAGGAAGGCGTCTCGGCCCTCTTCCGCCTCGTCGGTCATATAGGCCAGGCGGGTCGCCTCGCCGGCGAATACCTGCTGGCCAACCAATCCGTCGTCGATGGCGTTCATTGCAAACTTCGCCATACGCTGAGCGGTCGGGCTCTTGGAGTTGATCTCGGCTGCCCAGTCGAGAGCAAAGCGCTCGAGCTCGGCATGGGGGACCACGGCGTTGACCATGCCCATCGCCTTCGCCTGCTCGGCGTCGTAGCTCTGGCCGAGGAAGAAGATCTCGCGCGCCAACTTCTGGCCGATCTGCCGCGCGAGATAGGCCGAGCCGAAGCCTCCGTCGAAGCTCGCGACGTCGGTATCGGTTTGCTTGAAGACGGCATGCTCGCGGCTCGCGATCGTGAGATCGCAGGTCACGTGAAGACTGTGCCCACCCCCCACCGCGAAGCCCGGAACCACCGCGATCACCACCTTGGGCATGAACCTCACCAGGCGCTGGACCTCGAGAATGTGCAGGCGCCCGGTCTTCGCCGGGTCGATCGTCGCCGCGTCTTCTCCCTCGGCGTAGCGATATCCGTCGCGACCTCGGATCCTCTGATCGCCACCGGAACAGAAGGCCCGAACGCCGTCCCTGGGTGAGGGCCCGTTGCCGGTGAGCAGGATGCAGCCGACATCCGTGGTCATCCTCGCGTGGTCGAGTGCCCGATAGAGTTCATCCACCGTACCGGGTCGAAAGGCGTTGCGTACTTCCGGGCGATCGAACGCGATCCGCACGGT
>CBDUYG010000779.1:0-2101 GCA_965371385.1 uncultured Myxococcales bacterium
TGCTCGTGCTCGCGGCGAAGCAGCTTCGCAAGATCCTGATGCGGCCGGAAGACTACTATGACTGAGCTCGTCCAGAGCTGGCTGGGCAGCCCTCCTCCCGGCTGGATCCTGGTGATCGGGGCCGCCCTCGTTCCGCTCCTGCGCGGAAGCTGGAGGCAGGTGTATCTCCTCGCACTGCCCGCGATCGGTCTGGCCCAGCTCCTCGCGCTGCCGGACGACTATCACTTCACGGTCCAGTTCTTATCCTACCCCCTCGAGCTCGGCCGGGTGGACGCGATCTCCAAGGTCTTCGGCATCATCTTCTACATCGCGGCGATGATCGGCGTGGTCTATGCGATGAAGGTGAAGGACACGGTCCAGAGCGTGACGGCCTTCATCTATGCGGGGGGCGCGATCGCGGCGGTCTTCGCCGGGGATCTCGTCACGCTCTTCATCTGCTGGGAGCTGACCGCGGTGTCGTCGGTCTTTCTCGTCTGGGCCTCCCGCAGCGAGGCCGCCAATCGCTCGGGCATGCGTTATCTCGTGATCCAGGTGGGATCCGGGGTGCTCCTGCTCGTCGGCTCGATCCTCCACTACGTCGACACCGGCTCCCTCGCCTTCGGGCACATGGGACTCGTGAGCACGGGGACCTGGCTGATCTTCATCGCCTTCGGCATCAAGGCGGCATTTCCCCTGCTGCACAACTGGCTCCAGGACGCCTACCCCAACGGAACCGTCACGGGGACGGTCTTCCTCTCGGCCTTCACCACCAAGCTCGCCATCTATGCCCTGGCGCGGGGCTTCGCCGGAGAGAGCATCCTGATCCCGATCGGGGCCACGATGACGGCGTTTCCGATCTTCTACGCGGTGATCGAGAATGACCTGCGAAAGGTGCTGGCCTACAGCCTGAACAACCAGCTGGGTTTCATGGTCGTGGGGATCGGGATCGGAACCGAGCTGGCTCTCAACGGAACCGTGTCCCACGTCTTTGCGCATGTCATCTACAAATCCCTTCTCTTCATGACCATGGGGGCCGTGCTGCTTCGGGTCGGCACGGTGAAGGGATCCGAGCTGGGCGGGCTCTACAAGTCGATGCCATTGACCACGATCTTCTGCGTGGTCGGCGCCGCTTCGATCTCCGCCTTTCCCCTCACCAGCGGCTTCGTCTCGAAGTCGATGATCCTCACGGCTGCGGGGGAGGGGCATCACACGATCGCCTTCCTCGTCCTGCTCTTCGCTTCGGCAGGAGTCTTTCACCACTCGGGGATCAAGATTCCGTTCTTCGCCTTCTTCGCCCACGATCGCGGCCATCGCGTCAAGGAGGCGCCCCTCAATATGTTGATCGCGATGGGGGTCGCGGCGTTCCTCTGTCTCGCGATCGGAATCTTCCCCGGCTTCCTCTACGCGCTGCTCCCCTATCCGGTCGACTACGTGCCCTACACGACCTCCCACGTGGTGACCACGTTGCAGCTCCTCCTCTTCTCTGCCCTGGCCTTTACGTTCCTGATGAAGACGGGGCTCTATCCTCCGGAGCTGCGCAGCACGCTGCTCGATTCCGACTGGATCTATCGCAGGGCCGTGCCGCGTGCCTGGGGGGCTGCGGGGGCGGCGTACGCGCGCGGGTTGGTTGCGCTGCGTGGGGCGACGGCTCCCCTACTGGCGCGTGCCTCCGACCGGCTGAGGCAGGTCTATCAGCCTGGCGGTGTACTGGGTGAGCCGTGGCCGACCGGGGCGACGGCGCTCTGGGCCGCAATTCTGCTCCTCGCCTATCTGGTTCTCTACTCCTGAGGCCTGCTCACCGCGGAGCCAGCGTTCGCCGAGAATGAAAAACCCAATGCCGGAACGCCGGGGTTATGCGAATCTCTTCCCTGACTTGTTGTCCGGTGCCGGTCTCGAAGCACCCGGAGGTTGGCCATGCTCGACATCGCCCGGCTCGAACGCATCCGCCTGAGCCCCAGGCCCTTGAGCCAGCGCTTCGTTGGGAACGTCTTCCTGCTGCCGAACTACAGGATTCCACCGCGTGTCGAGATTCGCATCGAGGGGAGCGAGAAACTCCCGGACGAGCGAGTGATCTACGCGATGAATCACACCGATCGCTACAACTACTGGCCCTTCCAGTTCG
>CBDUYG010000780.1:0-2090 GCA_965371385.1 uncultured Myxococcales bacterium
GGCCTCGATCTCTACTCCGTCACACTCGCGCTGATCCAGTGGGGCGACAAGTGGCTCAGCGACGAAGGCGGTCCTCCGCTGAAGCTGCACCACAAGACCTGCGGTCATCGTCTACAGCCGCAGATGAGTTGCCGTCATTGCGGTAAAGCCGTCAAGGCAGGGGACGTCACCTACGCGCGGAAGTGAAACGACCGAGCGGGTCGTCATTTCAGGAGGGGTGTCTTTCGCACTACCGCTAACTGCGCGACTTGGAACCAGAAAACGATCGAGCTCCATTTGGATCCGATCTGAGCCCTGGGTCGCTCCAGCTTGCGAAGCTGTCCGGCGCCAACCAGACCGGTGACTCGCTGCCAGTTGCCGACTGGCGAGACTTGTTCATCTGTACAACCATGTTGTTCATGCGAACAAAACGAGATGCCTCGGACAGCCCGATCGAGGTGCGCGAGCGCATCCTCGATGCGGCGCAGCAGGCATTCGCGGAGAAGGGCTTCGACGGGGCGACGACGCGCCAGATCGCGAGTCGGGCCAACGTGCCGCTCGGGCTTCTCCGCTATTACTTCGGCGGCAAGCTCAAGCTCTGGCAGGCCGCCGTGGACAAGTCCTTTGGCGAGATCCGCGGCGGACTCGACGTGACCACCTTCAAGCCCAGGAGTGTTGCCGAGAGCAGTGATCCCCTCGCTGCGATCCGCGCAGGTATCCGCGCGCACGTTCATTTCGTCGCCAGGAATCCCGAATTCGTTCGCCTCATGCACGACGAGGGGAAGCGCCGAGGTCCGCGTATGCGCTGGCTCGTGGACCGACACGTCAAGCCGCTCTTCGAGCAACTCATTCCGATCGTCGCCCATCTACAGAAGATCGGCCGACTCCCAGAAGACATCGCACCGCTTCACTTCGCATACGCCTTGATCGGCGCCATCGACGTCATCTTCCACCAGGCGGAGGAGTGCCGGCGTGTCACGGGTGTCGACCCCACGGATCCGGCTGTCGTCGAGGCCCACTCCCGTGCGGTCGAATTCATGCTGTTCGGTTCCCCGCCCGACTCTCAACCCACCGGGGCCACACAGTGAACCGCCCATCCCACTACCCATCCCACCACCCATCCGACTGCGCGTCCACCCTCGAGAGGAGATCGCATTGAATCGAAAAACGCTCGCTTACTGGATCGTGACCGGCCTTTTCTGCGCCGTCGTCGGTTTCTCCGGCTTCGCCCATGTCAGCCATCTCGAGAACATGGTCGAGGCCATGACCCACCTCGGCTACCCCCTCTACTTCATGACGATCATCGGACTCGCGAAGATCCTGGGCGTCATTGCCGTACTCGTACCAGCGCACCCACTTCTCAAGGAATGGGCCTATGCCGGCCTCTGCTTCAACCTGGCCGGAGCCACCGCCTCGCACGCCTTCTCGGGCGATCCGCTGAGCCACACGGTGCGTCCCGCCGTCGTGCTCGGCCTCTGCGTGGCGTCCTATCTCTTGCGTCCGCAAGCCCGGCGGCTTCCGTCGTCGCCCACTCTCGCTTAGGCATCGTTCTCTTCCCAGACATGTCGAGCGGTCGGCCCGCGCGAATCTCAGGAGAAATATCATGGACCCCGGTTACGAAACCATCATCGAGACGAAGAATCTGATCTGGACGCTGGTGGTCTACCTGCTCCACGGTGGCATCGTCTTCCTGCAGACGAGCCTCGCCTGCTTCCTCCTGGTTACGGGCGCTCTCGGTCTGTTGATGCCTGACCTCGACCGGGGTTGGCTCCGCAAGCTCGGTGCGATCGAGATCGGCGGAGCGAGTACGCGCCTGTTCGGCGGCGTTCGGGTCGCTTTCGGGCTGATGATGCTGGCGCCGATCGTCGTCGGTGCCCCGATGGGCGTGTCATTGCTCGCGGTCATCGGCACCCTCGCGCTCTTGATCGTCGTCGAGCGACGAGTCCCCGACGCAGACCGGCTTCGCGGCCGATTCGTCCGACACGCGGCGATCGCCTCCGCCGCGATCTCCTGCCTGTTCATGATCTGGGAAGGCGAGGACAATCTCGTACTGGGGGCGGATCTCCTTCTCCATTCCATGGAGTGGCGCGACGAGGAGGTCGCCTGGCAGA
>CBDUYG010000781.1:0-2087 GCA_965371385.1 uncultured Myxococcales bacterium
TGCGACCCGGTCGACATCCTGGAACCCAGCGCCTCAGGTCCGCCTCCGCCCCGTGGCCACTGACGCGTAAGCCTTCTCCAGGGTGCGATGCGGAGCCGCGAATGCGTGCGTTCCGCGGCCCACGCGGGCCGGGTGTCACTTCTCCAGCACCTTCTCCAGCACCTTCACGAACGCCCGCACGCCCCCGGGTCGCGGCGAAATATGGCATCATGCACGAAGCCGTTGAATCAGCCGCCGAGCGAGGTCGAGAGGATCCATGAAGGACGAACGCGACGTCGATCCCGAGGAAACCCATGAGTGGCTCGAGGCACTCCACTCGGTCCTGGAGAAGGAAGGGATCCATCGGGCCCAGTACCTGATCGAGCGTCTCGTCGCGGAGATGCGGCGTTCGGGCGCTCACCTCCCCTACAAGGCCACGACCGCCTACCTCAATACCATCCGGCGAAGTGAGGAGGAGAAGTCACCGGGGGAACCCGGGCTCGAGCATCGCATCCGCTCGATCAACCGCTGGAACGCGCTGGCGATGGTCGTCAAGGCGAACAACTTCAGCAAGGAACTCGGCGGGCACATCTCGAGCTACGCCTCCTGTGCAACTCTCTACGAGGTCGGGTTCAATCACTTCTTTCACGCGGCCAGCGAGAATCATGGCGGCGATCTCATCTACATCCAGGGCCACTCGGCGCCGGGCATCTATGCCCGGGCCTTCCTCGAAGGTCGGCTGAGCGAGGAGCAGCTCACGCACTTCCGCAGGGAGGTCGACGGCCACGGACTCTCGTCCTACCCCCACCCCTGGCTGATGCCGGACTTCTGGGGCTTCCCGACCGTCTCGATGGGGCTCGCGTCGATCACCTCCATCTATCAGGCGCGCTTCATGAAGTACATCCATCACCGAGCGGTCAGCGACACCTCGGGCCGCAAGGTATGGGCCTTCCTCGGCGATGGGGAGATGGACGAGCCCGAGTCCCTCGGCGCCATCTCCCTCGCGTCCCGCGAAGAGCTGGACAATCTCGTCTTCGTCGTCAACTGCAACCTCCAACGTCTCGACGGCCCGGTGCGGGGCAATGGCAAGATCATTCAAGAGCTCGAGGGCGTCTTCCGCGGCGCCGGCTGGAACGTCATCAAGCTGATCTGGGGCGAGGGTTGGGATCGCCTGTTCGCCAGGGACAAGAAGGGCATGTTGCTCAAGCGCATGGAGGAGGCGGTCGACGGCGACTACCAGGCCTACAAGGCCAAGGGCGGCGCCTACGTGCGCGAGCACTTCTTCGGCAAGTATCCCGAGACACGCGAGATGGTTGCCGACATGACGGACGACGAGATCTGGGCGCTCCAGCGCGGAGGCCACGATCCCAACAAAGTCTACGCCGCCTACGCGGCTGCGGTGAAGCACGAAGGCCAACCCAGCGTGATCCTCGCGAAGACGGTGAAGGGTTACGGGCTGGGTACGGCGGGAGAGAGCATCAACATCGCGCATCAGCTCAAGAAGCCCGGGCGCGAGGCCCTCGAGGCGTTTCGAGATCGCTACCGGATCCCGATCCCGGACGACCAGCTCGAAGAGGCTCCCTTCTTCAAACCCGATCCCGATAGTCCCGAGATGCAATACCTTCTCGAGCGCCGTGAGGCCCTGGGCGGCTTCCTTCCGACCCGGCGTCGGCACTCCGACGGCCTCGAGATTCCCGGCTTCGAGGCATTCGAGAGTCAGACCGAGGGCACCGGCGAACGCGAAGTATCCACGACGATGGCCTTCGTGCGAATGCTGACGATCCTCACCCGGGACCCCAAGCTCAAGGAGCGCATCGTCCCGATCGTGCCCGACGAGGCACGCACCTTCGGCATGGAGGGGCTCTTCCGCACTCTGGGAATCTACGCCGCCCATGGCCAGCTCTACGATCCCGTCGATTCCGACCAGGTCATGTACTACAAGGAGGACTCGGCGGGACAGATCCTCGAGGAGGGAATCACCGAAGCCGGTGCGATGTCGTCCTGGATCGCCGCCGGGACGTCGTATTCGACGCATGGCGTGCCGATGATCCCGTTTTACATCTTCTACTCGATGTTCGGATTCCAGCGCGTCGGGGATCTCGCCTGGA
>CBDUYG010000782.1:0-2086 GCA_965371385.1 uncultured Myxococcales bacterium
CCAGCGGAGAGCTTCGTGATCTGCCTCTGGATCTCTTCGGTGAGGTAATAGGCCTGCTTGCCCGCGTTCAGGGCGAAGGAGCCATATTTGTAGGGATCGTACTCGGGTTTGATGGAGTTCCAGGCCAGCTTCTCGAGCCCCAGCAGATGTCCGAGTCGCTCCTGCCATACCGCGAACATGGCGAGCCTGGAGATACCGATCTCCGGCGAGATCAATACCAGTCCCTGACTCCTCGTGAGGGATTCGTCCTCCAGGGCCGATAGGGCATGGTGGACGGCCAGAGCTCCACCGTTCGAGTATCCCACGATGAAGAGCGGCTCGTCGCCGATGTGATCGCGCACTCGACGCGCCCCGAGCTCGACCGCTGCCGCCATGTCCTCCCACTCGACATGGACCAATCCAGAGGGTGCCGTACCATGCCCCGGAATCCTGAGCCCCACCACCCAGGCTCCATCGGCCTGCAGCGACTCCGCCTGGCTACGCAGGCTGTAGGGCGAATCCGACATCCCGTGCAGGAGCAGGGCTCCATACTTCGGCGACTCGCTGGGGAGCTCGAAGCTGTGATTCCAATTCCTGCGCCAACGACCGGGATCCGAAAGGCTCCAGCGGACGTAGCGATTGATACCGCCACGGTCCTTGGATTCGACTTGGTCGTAGACGAGCTCATCGAGCTGCTTGAAGAGTCGTTTCTCCAGCGCCAGGTACTCCTCGAAGCTCCCGACCGACGAGTCGGCCGTAAACTCCTCGTCGAGCTCCGCCTGGTGCCAGACTGAGAGATCGGGACGGTCCTCGAGATACGTCACGAAGACCGCGGTGGCGATGACGAGGGCGCCAATCGACCCATAACCGAGCGTGCGCAGGACATACTTCAATGACGTGCGGAGTACTCGAATCATCGGGCCCACCTCCCTCGCAGTGACCGGAGTCTGTTGACTGTACAATTGCGCTGCCTGCCTCGGGGCCCCGGCCACACCTCACCGCGGCCGACCGACCGTGCCCGCGTCAGGTCGATCCACGATAGCGAAGCGTCCGGCCCTATTCGCAATGCCCGGACGATCGCGATCCAACGGGCTAGTCTCTTCGCCATGCTCACCCGCCGAGACTTCGTCAAGGCCGCGGCCGCAGCGGCGGTCCTTCCTCTATCACCTCGTTCGGCGAGCGCCCTGCCCGGCGCCACCCGCAAGGCGCTCGAGACGAGCGGCCTCGTTTACGTTTCGCCGCTGCTGGCGGACGGCAGCGAGAGCACCTGCCATGCCGAGATCTGGTTCGGTTGGATCGAGGGGCAGATCGTGGTGATCACGCGCAAGGATGGCTGGCGCGCCCGCAGCGTTCGTCGGGGCCTCGATCGCGCTCGCATCTGGGTGGGCGATCACGGCCAGTGGAAACGACTCATCGGCAAGAGTCGCGCCTTCCTCACGGCCCCCCACCTGGACGCCCGGGCAAAGCTCTCCTCCGACGACCCGCTCTTCGAGAGGCTGATGAAGGAATTCTCACGAAAATACCCCGACGAGTTTCCCAACTGGGACGAACGCATGCGAAGCAGCTTCGCGGCGGGCGATCGGGTGCTGGTCCGCTACTCCCCGGCGTAGCTCACGAGCTCGCCGGATTCCTCGCCGACACCGACACCGACACCGAGAAAGAAAAGGAATGAATCGATGAAGATGGGACTGATCCTCGTCACGGGAAGCGTGAAGGACGATGTCGATCTCGCCATCCGCGCCGAGGCCGCGGGCTTCGACTCGGTGTTCACGATCGAGTTCTTCAACCGCAATGGCTTCATCCCGCTCGGCGCCATCGCCACCGCGACCTCGCGCATCCGTATCGGAACCGCCATCGCAAACTCCTTCACGCGCTCTCCCCTCCTCTACGCGAGCGCGGCCATGGATCTCGACGAGCTCTCGGACGGCCGAATGGTGCTTGGACTGGGGAGCGCAACCCGTCGCATGAACGAGGACTGGTACGGAGTGCCCTTCTCGGCTCCGGCGCCGCGCATGACCGAGCTGGTGCGACTCCTGCGTGCCGCGTTCGCGGCCCAGAAGGGCGGCGGCTTTCGCTTCGAAGGCGATTTCTGGAAGCTGAACGTTCC
>CBDUYG010000783.1:0-2085 GCA_965371385.1 uncultured Myxococcales bacterium
CAGCTTTCCAGGATCGGTGATTGCGGACGCGGTCGCGGGCCACGTGCTCGGCCAGACCGGTGGCCCGGTTTCGCTGATCACGATTTTTCAGCAGCCCGACGTGGAGACGGACGAGGTGCGCCTCGTCGTGACGCGGGCCCCGAACCAGAGGCCCGTGATCTCGCAGAAGGGCACACTGCTCCTCGTCGACTTTGCCTACACGGGTGTCGCGGCCGCAGCGCCGCCGGCCTTCCCGGCCGAGGCGCTCGATTCTGCCACGACCGTCGCGGGTGTGGCGGAGACGTCGGGCTCGGATGCCGGTGACGCCGCTCAGTTGGTGGAGACGGATTCGGACGGGAACGTCGAGCCGACCCGTGGGGCGATGGCCGCTGCAGAGATGCCCGCGGGCTTCGAAGAGCTACCCGAGTTCAGCGAGAATACCTCGCTCGATGGCCCGGCGGGCCTCGATCGGGATCTCGCCGGCGCCGGCGATGGCGTGCCGGCGGCCGGGACCCTCGATGACGCTGCGTCCCTGGCCGACTCAGGGGCCGACATGACCGTGGCCACACCGGCCTCCCTCGAGCCGCCGGCGGCGGTCGAGGTTCTCCAGGAGGGCGGTCTGGTCGACGGAAAGCGCTATCAGGGCCGAAGGATCTCTCTCGATTTCAATGATGTGCCGGTGGCCGACGTGCTGCGCCTCATCGCCGAGGTAAGTGATCTCAACCTGATCGCAGGCGACGAGGTTCGCGGCAACGTGACGATCCGTCTCGTCGATGTGCCCTGGGACCAGGCTCTCGACGTGGTGCTTCTCACGAAGGGCCTGGGGTTCATCCGCGTGGGCAATATCCTGCGGGTGGCTCCGGCTGACATCATCGCCCAGGAAGAGGAGCTTCGACTCCAGGAGCGGCGCAACAAGGAGAAGCTGGAAGACCTCGACGTCAAGCTCCTCGCGGTCAACTACGCCGCCGTCAAGGACATGGAGAAGCTCGTGAAGCGGCTGCTCTCGCCCCGGGGTACGGTCAATACGGACGAGCGCACCAGCACCCTCATCATCAAGGACATCGCCTCCGTGATCGACGAGTCGGTGGCTCTCGTGCGTGCGATCGATACCGAGACGCCTCAGGTGATGATCGAGGCCAAGATCGTGGAAGCCGGTCTCGATTTCTCGCGCGAACTGGGTGCCGAATGGGCACTCGGCACCCAGCCGCTGGAGGATCCGTGGGATGGATCTGATCCTCGTCGCGATCTTGGCGGCGACAACTTCAAGTTCCATGGCAGTAACGGTGTCGCGTTCAGCAACCCGATCACGACGACTCCGACCGCGGCCCTCGACATGGGTGCCTATCTGCTCGACGAGAAGCTCGACCTCAACATTGCGCTTCGCGCTGCGGAGAGCATGGGCCAGGGCAAGGTGATCTCGAGCCCGCGGGTCGTCACGCTGGACAATGGCGAGGCGATGATCGAACAGGGTGTGTCGATCCCCTTCCAGACCTTCGAGAGTGGCGACGCCAAGCTCGAATTCATCGATGCGGTGCTGAGCCTGAAGGTCATCCCGCACATCACCTCGGACCGGAGCATCATCATGGACATCGAGGTGACGCGAAATGCTCCGGACGATTCGGTCGCGACGCCCACGGGCTCGCCCGCGATCGCCAAGGCGGAAGCCCGGACCGAGGCCCTGGTCAAGGATGGGCAGACCCTGGTTCTGGGCGGTATCTACACGATCATCAAGTCCGAGCGCGAGTCGCGCGTGCCCTACCTCTACCGGATACCGGTGATCGGGCCCGCGTTCAGGAGCAAGGAGGTCACGGATACCCGTAAGGAGCTCCTGATCTTCGTGACACCGCGCATCGTGAAGTCTCCGGAGATGGCGCTCAACTGATCTTCTGAAGAGCGGGGCCTCCGGGCCCTGAGATCCGGCCCGCCCGCGCATCGCCGCGAGCGACGCAGGTCGCCTGGGGGGGGGGAGCTTCGGCTCCCCCCCTTTTGCGTATACTGAGCCCCGAATCGTCGCTCACAGCGCAGGGCGACTTGTCTTGTCTCGAGGATGGGAGCACGATGGCGGCGGGGGGGAAGAAGGCGAGAAAGACCGGCAAGCCCGCGAGG
>CBDUYG010000784.1:0-2084 GCA_965371385.1 uncultured Myxococcales bacterium
AGCGATCGCGACGAGACACTGCTGGTCGTCAACATGCACATGGTCAACTTCGCCCTGGGCCTGCGCGATCTGCGAAAGCAGCTCGACGAGGTCGTGCTAGTGATCGAGAGTCACCAGGGTCCCGTGATCGTATCCGGCGACTTCAACACCTGGAGCCAGGCCCGGGGCAGAGCGGTCGGCAAGGCGCTCGGGAAACTCGATCTCGCCCCGATCTCCTTCAGCTCCGATCGTCGCAAGCGCGTATTCGGCAACGCCCTCGATCACGTCTACGTCAGAGGAGGCGAGGTGGTGGCGAGCACGAGCTACGGAGTCGAGAGCTCCGATCACAACCCCATGTCGGTCATCTTGAAGTTCTGGGACGACAATCCCATGGGAGGAAGCGATGAACTCGATTCTCCATAGATCGATTGCGATTCTCCTCTTCGCGGGTCTGTCGTGCGCGAGCGGCACCGCCTGGGCGGGTACGACCGACGCAGAGATCGAGTACATCCTCACCACCGTCGGCCAGAGCGGGTGCGTCTTCGTTCGCAATGGTACGGAGCACCCGCCAGGCGAAGCCGAGAGTCACCTACGGTTGAAATACAGGAATGGGGCGCGCTACGTGAACAGCTCCGAGGATTTCATCGATCGGCTGGCCAGCTCGAGCTCCTGGACGAACAGGCCGTATCGTATTCGCTGTCCCGATGAGGCGGAGCAGACGGCTGCGGTCTGGCTCCACGCGATGTTGCGCGACTATCGACGGGCCAACTCGCAGTGAGTCCGTCGCTCTGAATCGAGCCCGGTGATCGCTCTGCGAGGTACCCATTCTTCGTTTGTGATAGCGTTTCTCGCAATGAAGCCGATCGACTCCCCCATCCATCCATGTCTTCAGAATTGAGGCGCAGCTACTGCGTCTTCGCCGGGTCGAACGCCGGCGCGCACCCCGTGTATGCGGAGGCCGCTCGGGAGCTCGGCCGCGAACTCGCGAGGCGGAACATCGGCCTCGTCTACGGGGGCGGCCGCGTCGGACTGATGGGGGAGATCGCGGATGCGGTCAAGAGGGCCTCGGGGCACGTAGTCGGAGTCATTCCCAGGGCGCTCGAGAAGGCGGAGGTCGCTCACTACGGGCTCGACGAGCTGCTGGTCGTCGGCTCGATGCACGAGCGCAAGGCGACGATGGCGCGCCTTTCAAGTGGCTTCATCGCTCTCCCGGGAGGGCTGGGGACCCTCGAGGAGCTATTCGAAATTCTCACCTGGGCGCAGCTCTCGATTCACGACCGTCCGTGTGGTGTCGTCAACGTCGCGGGCTACTTCGATCCCCTCGTCGCACTGCTCGATCACGCGGTCGAGCAGCGCTTCGTGAAGCCGGCGCACCGCGAACTGATGCTGATCGAGTCGTCGGCGTCCCTCCTGCTCGATCGCTTCGAGGAGCTCGAGCCCACGCGCGCGAGCAAGTGGCTCGAAGGGGAGATCTAGCAATGAGGCGGGAGATTACTCAGCAGCAGGGCGAGAGCGCGATTGCTCCACCGGCGTAGCGATCGGCCGAGGTGATCGATGCGCGAGCTCATCCCCATCGCGAACCGGATCGGAGAAAGACTCGACTCGATCCGGGTCCAATCGCTTTACAGCAAGGGAGTCCTCGAGGAGACCTACACTTGCGTCTACCTGCGCTTCGAGTGGTGGATTCGTCTCGTCTCCGGGGGCGGATCGACCCGGGCGGAGGCCACGCCCCCACCCATCCTGCGCGCCTACGATCTCCACGGCGATCCTTCGCAATCGCCGATCACGGAGCTTCCCCCCGGTCACTCGCTCCACTGCGTGATCGGCCGCCGGCTCGACGAGGCCGTCGAGCTCGTCGCGGCGCATGATCCGTCGCAGAGCTACGGTCTCGAACTCGGGTTCGAGGGCGAGCGCATGCGGCTGCTCTCGATCGATGGAGTGTCGCTCGACGTGAGCTCCGGCCGGAGCGAGATCTCGGACGAGCTGCGCCGGCGACCCGTGCTTCGCGTATTCGAGAGCCGGGCCGGTTCGCAGGGCTCCGAGTGAACTCTACCAGCCGCCCGAGATGCCTCCGGTGGTGAACGCGAGCCAACGGAAGAGGGGCA
>CBDUYG010000785.1:0-2083 GCA_965371385.1 uncultured Myxococcales bacterium
GAGCGCGAGCATCTGCGACCCTTCCCTGCGCTCCATCGCCACCGGTCTCCACCCGTTCCAGCGTGAGATGCGGATCGCGCGACTCGCCGAGCAGGGAAAACGTCGGGGCAACGCCCGAGATATGATCGACTTCGTGACGCTTCCCAGGCTCCTGGCCGAGGTCGGATATCGCAGCTTTCAGGCAGGCAAGTTCTTCGGCGGTAGCTATGACCTGGCCGGGTTCAGCGAGGGGATGAACGAGGCGGGAGCTGACCTTCGCTTCGGAGGCCCGGCGCGCAAGACACTCGGGCGGACGACGATGCAGCCCGTCATCGATTTCCTCGACTCCGTCACTGAATCGAAGGGCAACTCCCCCTTCTTCCTCTGGTTCGCCCCGATGCTTCCCCACCGCCCCTTCGATGCCGAGCCGGAGTTCCAGCGCCTCTACTCGGGGGAAGCATTCGACGATCTCAACAAGGGCACACGAAGGTACTACGCGAACATCACCCGACTCGACGCCCGTATCGGAGAGCTCGTCGCCGCCCTCGAAGCCCGGGGCCTGCGCGAAGACACACTCATCGTCTTCCTCTCGGACAACGGCTGGGATCACGGCCCCGGGCAGAAGATCGGCAGTGGCTGGGACGCCGACGGAGAGAAGGGCAAGCGCAGCATGTACGAGCTTGGCTTCCGTACCCCGATCCTGTTCAACTGGCCCGGCCGGATCGCTGCCGGCGTGAGACGGGATGAGCTCGTCTCGAGCGTCGATCTCTTCCCGACCCTCCTCGACTTTGCCGGAGCGCCGCCGCGCCACGATCGACCGGGCTTCGATCTGCGCAACCTCATCGAAGGCGCGGAAGAACCTCCCCGTGACGCGGTTTTCGCTTCCATGGGCGATGTACGCGCCTCCGAACTGCGGCCTCGCCCCGCCGATGGCCCGGAGCTGGATCCCGGCGTCATGGTGCGTACACCCGAGTGGGCTTGGATTGGCTATCCGCGGGGGGGCTTCGAAGAACTCTACGACATGAGAGCCGATCCGAAGCAGAAGAGAAATCTCGCTCGCGAGCGCCCGAAAATCTCCGTGAAGCTGAGGCGCCGGATGGAGAAGTGGAAGCAGCGCATGATCCGGGTCTACTCGAAGTCGGCCGGGGCTCCCCCGGCCTCGTGAACCCACGATGGGGCCGGCTTCCCCGCTCGATCTCCCTGCGTTCCGCGCCCCCTATTCAGACTTCTCCTGCTCCTTCTCCGCAGCAGGCTCCGCTTGCGAGCCCTCCCCCGCGGAGCGATTGAGCGGATTCGGCCGGAGGGGCGATGTGTCCGAGTAGTAGGGGCTGATCGCGTCGATCGCCACGATCATGGGGTTGATCTTGTCCCACATGAACTGAGAAAGACTCAGACGGCGACCGTCCTCCTGGGCGTCTCGCAGCAGGGTGCCGATCTTCCGGGCCACGCCCATCGTCTCGTCCTTCCCGCTGCCGGCTTCGAGCTGGCGCGATAGCTGGCGTGTCGAGCTTTCGAGCTGGCGCATCGTCTGCAGGAACCTCTCGGAGGATCGCCGCTGGCCGACGTTCCCCGTCGCGCCGCGCAGGCTCGGCTCCCGGATGGCTGTCTGGCGGGCATCGCTCGTCGTCTCTGCGAGCTGCTTGCCGAGCGCAGTGACCTTCGCCTGATCCCAGGGGAGAAGCTCGGCGCTCGCAAGGGCGGGCAGGGTCACCGATAGCAGGAGCGTCGCGATCACCGCCCTTCGTCGCATCGTTCGAATTCGAGACATTCTCCATTCCCCCTCGCCCAGGTTTCACACGGTTTCGAACACGGAAGCCCGCCCGGCCACTCGGCCATCGGCCCGGGTCGCGATGCCGGAGCTCGACAATCCCGACTGGGACGAGCCGATTCCCCGATCGATTCAGTACCTGATACGTGGACCGTTGAATGGGCCGGGCGCTCCACCGGCAGCTCAGGGGCGCCCGAGGTTGCTCCCGGTCGGCCAAAGTGCGTGCTAGAGCCCGAGACCCATTCCTCGATCCACCTCCCAGTGCCTGAACGATTCTAATGAATATGCCGACGACTGGGAGAATTACTCGTTGGGATTCGCCGGAGTCCCGCCTTC
>CBDUYG010000786.1:0-2082 GCA_965371385.1 uncultured Myxococcales bacterium
CATGCCGGCTTCGAATGGCCTCGATCTCGATTTCCCCGAGGCCGATGTCTCGTCGTCGAGCATTCCGGACTCGATCGTGCCGGAGAACACCGACCCCTTCGATGTCTCGTCCTCCGACCTGAAGATCGATCCCACGAATCCGGCCATCGCGGCGAGCGACTCCGGCAGCGTCTCCTCGATGCCCGAGGTGACTCCGGTAACGATCGGCGATGCGCAAGAGACACCCGGGGCGCTGCCTGCGCTCGGCAGCGAGATGCCCGGCGAGGAGCCTTTCGATACGGCGCCACTCGAATCCGAGGCTTTCGACGCTCGGCCCTCCGATGCGGAGCCGAACGAGGCGGCCGAGCCGATGCTCGAGGCAGAGCCGAGGGCACCGATGTCCGACCTCGAGCCCGCCGGCGAGGCCGTCGAGCCGAGCCCCTCACTCGAGGTCTTGGGTAGCGGTCGTCCGGACCTCTCACCGATGATGCGGGATCGCATCCACGACACCCTCGAAAAGGTGGCGTGGGAGGCGTTCTCGGATCTCTCCGAGAGCATCGTGAAGCAGGTGCTCGAGCGGATTGAGCAGGTGGCGTGGGAGGTGATCCCCCAGATGGCGGAGACCCTCATCCAGGAAGAGATCCGGCGTATGAAGGACGAGACCGAGTAGCCTCTCCCGAGGCGGGCGAGAGCCTGGCCCGGCGAGCCTGCACCGAGAATCATCTCCGAGCTGCTAAGCTGAGCCCTTCTCGCGCTCAGGAGCACCTCGGATGACCGATATCCCCTTTCCGCCGGCGGACGCCTGGCACAAGCTGCTCGAGCTCGCGCTCTCCGAGGATCTCGGTCCGGGCGACGTCACCAGCCGCCTCACCATCGCCGCCGACGAACGTGGACGCGCCCAGATCGAAGCTCGCCAGGAGCTCGTGGTGTGCGGGCTGCCGCTGCTGAGCGAGCTCTTTCGCCGGGTCGAGCCCGATCTGCGCCTCGAGTTCCTGATCGAGGACGGCAAGAGCGTCCAAGCCGGCTCGCCTCTCGTCCAGATTGCAGGCCCGATCCGGGGCATGCTCTCGGGCGAGCGTACGGCCCTCAACTTCCTGGCCCGGCTCTCGGGAGTCGCGACGACCACGCGCCGCTACGTCGATGCGGTCGCGGGTACGGGGGTCCAGATCGTCGACACGCGCAAGACCCTGCCCGGCTGGCGCCTGCTCGACAAGTACGCCGTCGCGACCGGAGGCGGCGTCAATCACCGCATCGGCCTCTTCGACGGCATCCTGCTCAAGGACAACCACGTCGCCGCGGCGGGCGGCGTCGGACGCGCGACGCGACGCGCGCGGGATCAGGCGCCCGCCAACCTCACCGTACAGGTGGAGGTCGAGTCCCTCGAGCAGGCGCGCGATGCCTGGGAGAACGGAGCCGATCTGCTGCTTCTCGACAACCGCAGCCCCGAGGAGATTCGCAAGATTGCCGCCGAGGCCCCCGAGCGGCTGATCCTCGAAGCCTCGGGAGGCATTACGCTCGCCAACGTTCGCGCCTACTCCGAGAGCGGGGTGCACCGAATCTCGATCGGCGCCCTCACCCACTCGGCCCCCGGCGTCGACCTCGCGCTCGAGATGATCGCGGCCCCCGGCGCCGGCCGTGGCTGACGGCAAGCATTCACAACGCACAGATCGGCGAAAAGACGCGTGCGCCGCGACGGGAGGGGTTCTTCCGCAGCCGGCTGGGGGCCCACATGGCTGAGGGAGCCGAACGGGTCCTCGAGGTCCTGCGCCGAGCGGGAGCCGAGCCCCTCTCCGGCGAGCTCCTCTCGAACGAGCTGGGAGTCAGCCGAGCGCAGATCTGGAAGCACGTGGAAGGCCTGCGCAAGCGCGGCTACGTGATCGAGGGTGCGCCGGGCGGGGGCTATCGCCTCGAGAAGTCCCCCGATCGCCTCTATCCGGAGGAGATCGAACCGGGCATCGAGACGAAGTGGCTGGGACGCCGGATCCACTACCTCGACACCACGGACTCGACCAACCGCGTCGCCTTCGAGCTCGCTCGCACGGGAGCTCCGCACGGAAGCACGGTGATCGCCGAGAGCCAGACCGCGGGCCGGGGCCGACTCGG
>CBDUYG010000787.1:0-2079 GCA_965371385.1 uncultured Myxococcales bacterium
CGCCCGCCTCACTTGCTTTCGCTGCGTCGTGGAGCTGCGCCGGGTCTGAGGCTAGGATGCCGAGATGAGCACAAAAGATGGCGCGACAGAGGGTGGGGACCAGGCCCAGGCGGAGTTCACTCGAGCGCTCGGAATCGAGATCCTCGGCATGGTGGACGGCGAGTCCGTTCTGGAGGTCGAGCTGGGCCCCATCCACATGAGTCGTGCGAATCGCGCTCATGGTGGGTTTCTCTTTACCCTGCTCGACACGGCGCTCGGCCGTGCGGTGTTGGGTGCGCTCCCCGCCGGCCGGGGCTGTGCCACCGTCGAGCTCAAGATCAACTACTTCCGCCCCGTGCAATCCGGCCGGGTGCGCGCGGTGGGACGCCTGCTCGAGCTGACGAAGAGCCTGGGTTATGCGGAAGGTGAGGTGATGAACGACGCGGGCAAGGTGCTGGCGCGAGCGTCGGGGACCTTCTTCCTCACCAAGACCATGCGCCAGGACGAACGCGAGCGGATCTGACGGGCCGGTTCAATCGGGGGGAGGAGGATGATCCAGCAACGCAAGATTTTCTTCATCGAGGAGCTGAAGCGTCACTATCGCGAGCTGATCTCGGGCGCTCATCGCGCCGAGACGGACGCCGCGGTGGCGTCCGACGAGATTCGCGCTCAGGAGCGTCATCAGGAGGACGCGAAAGTCGGGATCGAGTTCGGGCGCATGGCAATCGAGCATCGCAAGCGCCGGGAGCGGGCGCGGCGCGAGCTCGAGCAGCTGATCGCGTTCGAAAAGCAGGGGGTTCCGGCTCCATCTGCCGATGGCCGTGTGGCCCTCGGCGCCCTGGTCGATGTCAGCATCGAAGGCGATGACGGATGCGAGGAGCGAACCCTCTTCCTGCTGCCGGTCGGAGCGGGGACCGAGCTCCACGGTCCGGGGGGAGATGGATACGTTTCGGTCGTCACCCCCTCGTCTCCGGTCGGCCGCTCACTTCGCTCGGCGCGCAGCGGTGACTCGTTCGAGGTGATGATCCGGGGAAACGATCGCGAGTGGACGGTGGTCGACGTCTGCTGAGCGTTTCGATGCGCCGACGCCCCGCGTGTGGACGCGGGGCGTCGATTCAGGCCGCTGCCGGAATCAGGCTGCCTCGAAGAGCGATGCGAAGCCCTGGCCCCCGCCGATGCACATCGTCACGATCCCGTACCGCTTGCCCTCGCGCTTGAGCTGACGCAGCAGGGCACCGGTCATGCGCGAACCCGTCATTCCGAAGGGATGGCCGATCGAGATCGAGCCGCCCATGGGGTTGAGCTTTTCGTTGGGAATCCCGAGCTCGCGCTGGCAGTAGAGAACCTGGGATGCGAAGGCTTCGTTGAGCTCGAAGATGTCGATATCTTCAATGCGAAGCCCGTGACGTTCGAGGAGCTTCGGCACGGCGAAGACCGGTCCGATGCCCATCTCGTCCGGCCCGCAGCCCGCCACCGCGGAGCCGCGATAGATGCCGAGCGGCTCGACACCGAGCTGCTTGGCCTTGATCGAGGACATGAGCAGGGTTGCCGAGGCACCATCCGCGAGCTGAGAGGCGTTGCCCGCCGTCACGGTTCCACCTTCCTCCGGCTTCTTGAAGACGGGCTTCAGCCCCGCGAGCCCCTCGAGGGTCGTGCTCGAGCGGCTGCACTCGTCTGCCTTCACGGTGAACTCCTCGTCGTAGGGCTCCTCGTCCTTCTTGATCACCTTGCGCGTCACCGTCAGCGGCGCGATCTCCTCGGAGATCCAGCCCTGCTTGACGGCGTTGGCGTAGCGCTGCTGGCTCTGGAGTGCGTATTGATCCTGGGATTCGCGCGAGACGCTATAGCGCTCGGCGACGACCTCGGCGGTGACTCCCATCGGGAAGTAGAGCCCGGGGAAGCGATCGCGCGCGGCGGTATTGGCGAGCCGAGTCGTGTTCTGGCTTCCGTCCTGCATCATCGTGATGGTTTCGACGCCGGCGCCGATCGCGATTTCCACTCCCTCGCTGACGATTGCGTTCGCCGCCATCATGATCGACTGGGATCCCGACGAGCAGAAGCGATTGACGGTGGTGCCCGCCACCTCCTTCGGAAAGCCCG
>CBDUYG010000788.1:0-2078 GCA_965371385.1 uncultured Myxococcales bacterium
GAGCGAACGATCTCCCTCGGATTCAGCGGCCCTCCGAGCTTCTTGGCGAGTGGGCCTCTGCGAGCGAGCAGACGCTTGGCGTCGAAGTCGCGAAATACCGGCTCGTCGTCCGGGCTCGGAATCTCGTCGGCGATCAATCGATCCAGGCAGGATCCGTTGTGTCGACGAGCCACGCAGCGTCGAATCGCGGCCGGCACCATGAGGTAGCTCTCGATGTGGCGGCGACCCCAGACGAAGTAGTCGAGGCGCGGCTCATCGGGCAGCTCACCGCTGTGCAGGCGGGGATCGTCGCGGTCGAGCACACAGAGTCCACGCGGCACGGCGCTCTTCTCGCGCCCCAACTCCTGGGACAGCTCCCGAAAGAGCTCAGCGGCGCGCGCCGGGCGACGACCGCCGAGAATGTGAATGCAGGGGTCCATACGGCGAGCGAGCCTGGGAGAGATCTTGCTCGCGAAAGAGCGAAGAATGTCACAGTCTCGAGGTCCCTCGACGTAGAGAGCAAATCGGACAGGCGCCATCGACTCCCGCCTACCACGAGCGATACGGGCCGAGTTCATTCGCCTCTCCCCGGGGTCTCCCCCACGTTTCGAGCCTCTCGCGCTGACCCGGCCCCTGGACTCTCGGGGTAAACCACCCCGGCCTCGAGAGGAATTGCGATTCGGACGAGCCTCCGATCAGAAGACATCAGCGAGACGGCCGGATCCCATAATCGCGAATCCCCGGCGAGCGAATCCTCGCTTCGGATACTTCACCCCTTCGGTGGCCAAGCGGTCGAGCCCATTCTAGCAGGGTCCCGGGCACATCGATGCAAGGGGTTCCCCCGGGTCGGAGCCGAAGCAGAATCCAGCGAATCGAGCCCCCCTTGCGAGCAATCTGCTCATGCCGGCAGAGAATCGCAGGCAAATACCGCCTCGGGATTTGCTCCTAGTACCACTTTGAGGTTACCCTATATCGGTGATCTCCGTACTCGTAGCAGACGACCATGGCATCGTTCGCGAGGGGCTTCGACGCCTGCTCGAGGCCGAGGAAGATGTGCAGGTAGTGTGCGAGGCCGGCGACGGGCGAGAGGTTCTCGACCAGGTCGAGAAGCATCAGCCCGATGTCGTGGTTCTCGATATCACGATGCCTCGCCTCGGCGGCCTCGAAACCCTCGAGCGAATCCGATCGAAACATCCCGGTGTCAAAGTCATTCTGCTGTCTGTCCACGGCGACCCGCCCTTCATACAGAGCGCAATTTCCCTGGGCGCAGATGGATATGTGCTGAAGAACGGCCGCGCGGGTGAAGTCGTCACCGCGATCCGGGCCGTCACCAAAGGTGGTAGCTACTTCAGCCCGGCGGTCGCACGCGAGATCGTCGAGCAGCTGCGCTCCCCCAAGCCCGCCGCCGACGAGCCCTTTACCCTGCTCTCCGGGCGGGAGCGCGAGGTCCTGCATCTGATCGCCGAGGGACTCTCGGCAAAAGAGGTCGCGACGGATCTCGAGATCTCCACCAAGACCGTCGAGGCGCATCGCACGAGTCTGATGCGCAAGCTGGGCGTCCGAAAGGCTACGGAGCTCGTCCGCTATGCCCTGCGGCACGGGCTGATCGAGCCCTGATCAAGCAGCGATTCGAAGAGCCCCATCGTCGCGTTCACATCTCAGATCGACGATTCATCCAGCACCCCGCCCGGCGAGGCGTCCAGCACCGCGAGCGCTTCCACGTGGGGAGTCTGGGGAAAGAGATCGAAGCCGGTGATCTCGCGGCATCGATATCTTCCCTCGCTCGCGCTCGTCAGACGCTTCAGATCCCGTGCCAGGGTGGCGGGATCGCACGAGAGGTAGACGATCCGCCGCGCACCCAATGATGCGAGCGCGCGGCACCCCTCTTCCTCCAGACCCGAACGCGGGGGATCCAGGAGCACGACATCCGGACGCAGTCCATCCCAACCCAGCAACGACTCCTCACAGCGCTCGCCGCGAACCTCTACGTTTTCGAGCCGATGGAACGCGAGGTTGTGTCGCATGTCCTTCACCGCCGAGGGGGAGGATTCGACCGCGATCACCATGTCGAACGATCTCGCCAGGGCGAGAGTAAAGAA
>CBDUYG010000789.1:0-2078 GCA_965371385.1 uncultured Myxococcales bacterium
TTCGAGCCGGAGCTCATCGTGCGTCTCTACTGGGCCGGCGTCGAGATTCGCAACGTGCCGACTCGAATCGTCTACCACGAAGGCGGGCTCTCGCACTTCGACATCGTCTGGGACGATCTGCGGCTTGCGTGGCTCTATATCCGGCTGGTCGCGGGAATGCTGCCACGAATTCCCCTGCTTCGGGCTCGTCACGCTAGCCAGCGGAGACACGACCGGTGAATCGGCAGGCGCGCGGCTGGTCTGGTCTGGCGGAGCGGGGATCGATCGCGGCCCTGCGCTTCGGGGCCATCGTCTACCGGGTCGTGGGCCGGCGGATGATGCGCGTGTTGCTGCTTCCCGCCGCGGGCTACTTCTATCTCACCGCTGGACCCGTGCGGCGCGCGTCGAAGAGCTATCTCGACACCCTCTGGTCGCATCCCCAGGGAAGCAAGGCGCTCGCTCGCGCGCCGGGACAGCGCGAGGTCTTCCGTCACGTTCATCAATTCGCCATCAACCTCTTTGATCGATTCGTGGCCTGGGGGGGCGGGCTGGATGGAATCCACTTCGAGCATCAGGGAAGCGAGCACCTCTTGCGACTCAAGGAAGAGGGGAGGGGGGCGATCCTGCTCGGCTCCCATCTGGGCAGCTTCGACATGATGCGCCTGCTGGCCGAGGAGCACGAGTTGGTGATCAACGTGCTGATGTTCACCGAGCACGCGGAGCAGGTGAACGAATTCTTCGAGCGGCTGGACCCCGACAGCCGTACGCGTGTGATTCACATGGATCCCGCCTCGACTCGGGCCGCCTTCGATATTCGCGATTGTCTGGAGCGGGGTGAGTTCGTCGGCATTCTCGGTGATCGTCTTGCTCCGATGTCCCGGGATGCGGGCGCCGAGCAGGAGTTCCTCGGACGTCCTGCGCGTTTTCCGATCAGCCCCTATCTGCTCGCGCTGGTGCTCGGGGCACCGCTCTTCTTCGCGGTCTGTGTGCGTCATGGAGATGCGACCTACCGGGCGGTGGTGGAGCCGCTCTGGGAGTCGGGCAAGGTGGCGCGCCGGGAGCGGGATGAGATGGCGAGGGAGATCCTCGCCGCCTACGTTGGACGTCTCGAGGATTCCTGTATCGCGGTTCCCTTTCAGTGGTTCAACTTCTACGACTTCTGGGGGCTCGAGGCGAAGGGCGGGACATCATGAGATTTCCGCCGATTCGAGAGGTCGTACCTCACTCCGGGGGAATGAGCCTGCTGCACCGCATCGTTTCTCACGCTGCGACCGAGACCGTCTGTCTGGCACGCGTCGAGGACAGTCGGCTCTTCGCGGATGCAGACGACTGCGTTCCCGCCTGGGTGGGTCTCGAGTACATGGCCCAGTGCATCGCGGTGCATGGAGGCTTGCTCGCGAGGGCGGCGGGTGAATCGCCGCGCCCCGGCCTATTTCTCGGCACCCGGCGCTTGACCCTGACCGAGTCCGTCTTTCCGGCGGGCAGCGAGGTGGTCGTGACGGCCCGACATCTGCGGGGGACGGGAACGGGAATGCAGGCCTTCGCGTGTACCCTGGCACCGGAGCTGGCTGCGGCGCCCTGGCTGGAGGGCAATTTGAATGTCATGCTGCTGGATTCGATTCCAGCCGCGACCGAGAACACGCGCGGGGGAAATGGGCCTGCGATGGGGAGTTCGTCATGAAGCCGAATCGCGATCCGAGCGCACCTTGCCGGGTCCTCGTTACCGGAGCCAGTCGGGGAATCGGGCGTGCAACCGCGCTCGCCCTCGCGAACGCCGGATTCGAGCTGACGGTTCACTTCAACCACAGTGAATCCGAGGCCGAGGTCACACGCCGCGCCTGCGAGGGGGCCGGGGTGACGGCCCGGCTGCTCGCCTTCGACGTTTCCGATCGCTCGGCCAGCAGAGAAGCGCTGGCGAAGGACATGGAGCAGAATGGGGCGTATTGGGGCGTGGTCTGCAATGCCGGGATCCACGACGATGCGGCCTTTCCCGCGCTGTCCCCCGAAAGCTGGGATCGCGTCCTGCGCACGAATCTCGACGGCTTCTACAATGTGCTGCATCCGCTCGTGATGCCGATGGTGCGCGCGCACCGGGGAGG
>CBDUYG010000790.1:0-2073 GCA_965371385.1 uncultured Myxococcales bacterium
CGAGCGGGTTCCCATCCACGACCAGGATATCCGCCATGGCCCCCGGCGCGATCACGCCGAGCTCACCGCTGCGCTGCAGGATCTCCGCATTGACGAGCGTGGCCGAGCGCAGAATCTGCGCCGGTGATTGTACCCGCGCGCGTATCGAAAACTCGCGGCTCTGTTGGTCGTGGGTTTCACCCAGAAGGTCCGTGCCGAACCCGATCGGGACGTCCGCGGCGGCGGCGATCTCGAGCGAGGCGAGCCCCGCGTCGAGCACGTCCGTCACCTTCTTCAGGTTCTTCGCGGGAAATCCGAGCCGCTGTCCCATCTCCTCGATCGCGAAATAGGTCACCAGGGTGGGGACGAGAAACGCGCCGGCCTTGTGCATCCGCCCGGCCGTCGGGGCGTCGATGAGATTTCCGTGCTCGATCGTCCGGACTCCCGCGTCGATCGCGCGGCTGATGGCTTCGGGGGTATAGGCGTGGGCGAGGGCATAGGTGCGCCAGCCCGCGGCTTCCTCGACGATCGCGCGCATCTCCTCGAGCGAATATTGCAGGTTCCAGATCGGATCGCTGGGCGACGCGACGCCGCCGGACGCCATGATCTTGATCTGGGATGCCCCGCGTCTCAGCTCCTCGCGCGCGGCCTTGCGCACCGCAGACACCCCGTCCGCGACGTGGGAGAACCCGTTCGAGTAGATCCGGCAGGCGCAGAGCGAGGGCTCGTTGTCGTGGGCGGAGAAGTCGCCATGGCCACCGGTCTGGCTCAGGGTGCGCCCGGAGTAGAAGATGCGGGGCCCCGCGACGAGCCCGCTCTCGACCGCCCGGGCGAGCCCGGCGTCGGCGCCACCCGCGTCGCGTACGGTCGTGAAGCCGCGTTGCAGCATGCCCTCGAGGATCCTTGCAGCCTCGATGGCGACGAGCGAGGCGGGGCGCTTGAACATCTCTGCGAGGTTCATCGTCGTGATCACCGCGTGCACATGGGCGTCGATCAGCCCGGGCATCAGGGTTCGCCCGCCCAGATCGATCTTCTGCGCCTCGGGCGCCGTGATCTCACCCTCGGCGACTTCGACGATGCGGTCGTCTTCGACGAGCACCGAGTGGCCGGCGAGGACCGATTCGGTGTCGAGATCGAGCAAGCCGGCGTTTCGTAGGAGTGTCTGTGTCATCTATTCCCTGCTCCTATTCCTTGCTCCCTACCCGACTTCCATTTCACCGGAGACGTTCCGTCACCGCGAAGCATACACCGAAGACTCGTCGAAGAGGAATCTCCATACGCGAGCTATGTTCCCTCGACACCGCCATCTCGCAAAATCCGCTCGATCCCAGCACGGGGCAGTGGATCGTCCGGATCAGATATCTCGCCAGGAGAATCCCATGCGACCTTCCCCGCCCGGCCTGCTTCGCTTCGATCTCACGAGCGCGATCCTGCTTCTGCTGGCTTTCGCTCCGCTAGCCGTCGCCGATTCAAACCCGCCGGCTCCCCAGGCGGGCTCGGTGACCGCCGAGCGGCTTCGCTCTCCCGAGCCCGGCGCCTGGCTGAGTCACGGCCGAACCCAGGACGAGCAGCGTTTCAGCCCCCTCGACCAGATCAACGCCGACAACGCGCCAATGCTCCAGCGGCGCTGGACGCTCGAGACCGGGACGAATCGCGGGCTCGAAGCCACGCCGCTGATGGTCGACGGTGTGCTCTATACGACCCTGACCTGGAGCGTCGTGCTGGCGGTCGATGCGCGCACCGGCGTGGAGCTCTGGCGCCACGACCCCAACGTCCCGCGCGAGGTGGGGCAGAAGGCCTGCTGCGACGTCGTGAATCGCGGCGTCGCAATCTACCGGGGTCGGATCATCTCGGGAACCCTCGACGGGCGCCTGCTCTCACTCGACGCGAAGACCGGGAAGCTCGCGTGGGAAGTCGTGACCGTCGATCAAACGAAGAACTACACCATCACCGGCGCACCGCGCATCGTCGCGGGCCGGATCATCATCGGAAACGGCGGCGCAGAGTACGGCGTCCGGGGCTACGTCTCAGCCTACGATCCGAAGGATGGCACGCTGCTCTGGCGCACGTACACGGTGCCGGGTGATCCCTCGA
>CBDUYG010000791.1:0-2070 GCA_965371385.1 uncultured Myxococcales bacterium
TGAGGCTGCTCGGGCATCGTGACCGCCGTAAAGCCGCGCTTCGCGTTGCGGCGGATCTCCTCGGCGCCCTTCTCCGGGTCACTCAGATAGGTGATGCCGAGCGGCACGATGCGATCCGGGTAGGAGCCGTACCACTCTTCGAAGAGCCAATCGTTCCAGGCGCGGGTGCACGCGAGGCCGAGCTCCTGGTCCTTCAGCTCGGAGAAGAGGGTGCCGCCGAAGCCCGTCACTCCGGACGGGAAGTTGACCGAGGCGTAGATACCGCCGATGTCCATGTCCTTGATGCGGTGGTGGATGTCGAAGCAACCGGGCCGCACCTCGTCGAAGCGCGCGGGCTCGACCCGGTGATCCTCCCGCGGCCGACCCGCCACGCACATGAAGCCGACCTGGAAGTAGGGCGTGCCTTCGAGGGTCCAGACCTGGTGGCCTTCCTCGGTCTCGATGACCCGGGGCGCGCGGTCCTGCAGCCCGGCCGGCAACCGGCCTTCGAAGGTATGGGGCGGCTCCATCAGATGATCGTCGACCGAGATGAAGGTGTACTTGACCTCGCGCGGCTCCGGATCCGGAAGCAGAGGGCGGGTCGCCGGGCGCTTCACTCCCAGCTTGATGATCTGCACCATCTTTCAACTCCTTTCGATCCCGTGGCGCCGATGACATGCGCGTCGGGGACCTGCAATGTGCGGACTCGAGGTGTCGGTGACCCGAGATGCCGACTCTCGATGATAGAGGAGAACCCAGCGGCTCGCGGCTCAAGTCCCGGCGCTCGAGATCGTCGACCGGGCTCGGTAGAGGAGCGTCCACAGCGCCACCGGCAGCATGGCCAGCACCGCGTAGGCTCCGGGGAAGATCAGCAGCTCACCCCGCTCGAGAAGATTGACGACGATCAGGGTCGCGAGCGCCCCGTTCTGGAGCCCGACCTCCACCGAGATCGTGAAGGCGTCCCGGCGATCGAGGCGGAAGAGCCGGGCAACCACGAACGCGACGGCGAGCGCGATCAGGACGAGGCTGAGAGCGCTTCCAGCGGCGACCACGAAGTCGCGCTTCAGAACGTCCCACTGCTGTCTCACGATCACAGTGGCGGCGAGGAAGAAGAGAACGGTCATCACGCGCTTGATGCGCGGGCGCCAGGGCTCGACCTGCTCTCCGAACCGGGCTCGCACCGCCATGCCGATCGTGACGGGGATGATCGTTATCACGAGGAGTCGAGCGGAGGTCTGCAGCGCGGGCAGGTGGAGCTCCTCGTGCTCCCCCAGAAAGATTTCGAGGCCGAGGTTCACCCAGAGCGGAATGGTCACGATGGTGATCATGCTCGATACCGCGGTGAGGGTGACCGAGAGCGCGACGTTCGCGCCCGCGATGTAGGTGAAGATGTTCGAGGGCGCTCCTCCCGGACACGCCGTGATGATCACGACTCCGACCGCCAGCTCGGGAGGAAGTCCCGAGAAGCGAGCGAAGGCGAAGCCGAGGCAGGGCAGCAGCAGGAGCTGGCTCGCGAGACCGACGAGGGCGGGCCGGGGGATGCTCCAGATTCTTCGGAAGTCGTCGATGCCGAGCTCGAGCCCCATGCTCAACATGATGAGGATGAGCGCGACGGCAACGGTGATCTGAAGCCAGAGATCCAAGGGGGTTCGACCTCTCGTTGGTCGTGGTGGTTGGTCGTCGTGGTTGGTTGTCGTGCCTGGAGCTGGGACTCGCCTCCCGCGGCAGGCGAGAGTCAGGCTCGGAAGCGGCGGAGGCCGCCGGCGAGCAGAGCGCCTGCGATCGCCAGGAGCCCCCACGGCCCCACGGCGGGGACGATCTCTGCACCGATGATCTCCGCCAGCGTCGAGTGCGCGGCCCCGCAGTCGAGGCGCGGAAACTGGAGGCCGTTCTTCGAATCCGTCACCTGGGTGGGCGAGCTCGCGATGGCGAATTCCAGACCGCCTGCACGTGCTCCGGGGTTGGCCTCGAACAAAGTCGCGGCGCAGGCTGCGGCCATGGGCGAGGCGAATGACGTACCGCTCAGGGTCGTGGCCGAGCCGCCGAGATCGATCGAAGTCACCGCCGACCCGGGCGCAAAGAGGTCCGTCG
>CBDUYG010000792.1:0-2066 GCA_965371385.1 uncultured Myxococcales bacterium
CAGGTCCGCCAGGCGATGGCGCACGACGGGGTCGCGATCGAGTCCGGCTCCGCGCACCCATTCGACCATCTCCTCGAGGTCGCGCCGTACCCGCCCGGGCGGAAACTGGATGTGCCGCTCGTCCGCGAGCGCCCCTCCCATGATTCCCCAGGCGCCGTTCTCGGGGCCGACTCGATTTTCGATGGGCACCATGACCTTGTCGAGATGAATCTCGTAGAGTTGGTGATCGTCCATCGTCGCGAGCGGCGAGACCGTGATGCCCGGAGTCGCGATGTCGGCAATCAAGAGACTGGTGCCGCGACCTCGCTCCTCCTGGCTGCCCGTTCGCACGAGGAGCCAGAGGTAGTCCATGCAGGCCGCGTAGGACTGCCAGCACTTCTGCCCGCTGACCTCATAGTGATCCCCCTTCGCCTCGGCGCGTACACGCAGGCTTCCAAGATCCGAGCCGGCCTCGGGCTCGGAGTAGCCAAGGGAGAAGTGGAGATCGCCGGACGCAATCGGCGGCAGCCAGCGCTCCTTCTGGGCGTCACTGCCGTATCGGATGATCGAGCGAGCCACGATGCCGGCGCTGAGCGGATTGCGCGCGGCTCGTGCGTAGGCGACCTCGTCCCACAGGATGTACTCGTAGGCGGGGCCCATCGCGAGCCCGCCGTGTTCCTTGGGCCAGGCGAGGGCGAGCCAGCCTCGCGCTCCCATGGCCTGGAAGAGCGCCTTCACGCGATCCCATTTCTGATCCTGACCGAAGAAGCCGTCGAGATCGCGGTAATCCGTGAGAAACTCGCGCACCTCGGCGCGGAAGGCCTCCTCCTCGGGGCTGAAGCGGAAGTTCACGACTTCTCCTCCCCCGAGCGAGCGTTGGGATCGGGATTCCAGTTGGGCGCCCGCTTCTCGCCGAAGGCGCGCGGTCCCTCCTCGAAGTCGGGGTGCGACCAGTGCAGGCGCAAGAGCGACCAGGCGTGCTCGAGCGAATCGCGGTAACCCTGCTCGAGGGATCCCCACACCGCCTGCTTCGAGAGCGACACCGCCTGGGGTGAGTTCTCGAGGATCGCACGCGCGATCTCTTCGGCGGCCGCGCGCAGGTCGCCGGGAGTCGCAACCAGCTCGTCCACCAGCCCGAGCTGATAGGCACGATCCGCCTTGAGGCGATAGCTCTTGCCCTGCAGCGTCATGCGCAGGGCCGTGCCCAGGGGCAGGCGCTTCGCCAGGCCGACGTTCTCGAGGGCGCCCACCATGCCGACGTTCACGTGGGTGTCGACGAAGGCCGCGTTCTGCGATGCGATCACGATGTCCGAGTCGACCACGAAGTGGAGCCCGCCTCCGACACAGAGACCGTTGACCGCGCAGATCACCGGCTTCCATACCCGGTTCTGATGCGGCGACCAATGGACCGCCTCGCTCAAAGGGCGGTTGTTGAAGACGTCTTCGGCCTCATCGCCGTCGGCCTCGGCAACGTCGAAGCCGGTGCAGAAGTGACGCTCGCCCGTCGAGAGGATCACCGCTGCGCGAATCGAGAGGTCATCGCGCACCTCTTCCCAGATGGCCTTGAATATCGCCTGCATGTGCGGCGCCAGGGAGTTGCCCCGCTCCGGCCGATTCAAGGTGATGAAGGCGATCTGGTCCTGCTTCTCGTAGACAACGCCATCGAGGGGCTCACTCAGGTCGATCGTGCGTGCAGCACTCATGGATTCCGACTCCCGTGGTCGCGAGCTGGGTTCGATCTCAACCGGCGGCGGCGAGTCCGATGCTCTCCAGGATCCCTGCGCGCGCGGCTGCGTCACCCGGGGGCTGGGAGGCGAGCTGGCGGATGCGCCTCGTAATATGAAATGCCGGGCCTTCGAGGGTGATTCCGATCGCCCCGAATACCTGGTGGCAGACGTAGACGGCCTCGAGCGATGCCGCGTTGGCGGAGAGTCGCGCGGCGCTCGCCAGCGACCGGACCTCGGCGCTCGGGCCGAGACCGGGCTCGAGTTCTCCTTCGTCGCGGACGAAGGCCGCGTTGTGGGCGAGCGCGGTGGACGCCGACAAGCGCATGCTGCAATCCGCGAGCGGATGAGCGACGGCCTGGA
>CBDUYG010000793.1:0-2066 GCA_965371385.1 uncultured Myxococcales bacterium
ACCGGATGTGAGCGCTGGACCTCCGGCACTCGAGCCCGGCCCGTCCGACCTGAACGATCCGACCGACTGACCCGAACCACAGATCCGCTCAGCACTGACCCGCTCAGCAACCCGGAATCTTCACCGTCTCGGTATCGCGGCCCGAGCGCAGGATCGTCCCGGGCAGCTCCCCGGTGAACTCACCCCCCGCGACGATCTCCACGCCGTTCACGATCACGTTTTCGATTCCGATCGCATCCGCGTAGAGCCGGCCCGCGCCGCCGGGCAAGTCCATCCGCGTATACGTCTCGCCCACGCCGACGGTCTCCGGGTCGAACACCACCACGTCTGCGCGCCAGCCCTGCTCGAGCCGGCCGCGGTCGACCAGGCCGTAGAGGCGCGCGGGCACGTCCGTCAGCTGGCGCACCGCCTCCTCGAGGGAAATCACCGCGTGCTCGCGAACGCCGGGGCCGAGGACCTGGGTCGTGAACGCGAAGGTGTCGATCATGTCGAGGTGGGCGCCGGCGTCCGAGGCGCCGATCACCGAGCGATCGTCCCGCCAGATCTGGCCTCGCAGCTCCCACGACGCATCGTCCTGGCCAAACGAAGGAGGCATGAAGTAGGTCTTGAGATCATCGAGCAGCGCGATGTCGATCAGCGCATCGAACGCCGACTTGCCCTCCTCCTCGGCAATCTCGTCGATGCGCCGGCCGCGATACTTCGCGGTCGCTTCGCTGAAGGTCTGATCGACGGTCATGTTGCCCCAGACGGCCAGCGCGCGAATGATGCCCGACTTCTCCGATTGGGCGTTCTCCTCGAGCTGCCGCCGGAACTCCGGATCCTTCAGCTTCTCGATACGCTCGGGGACGCTCAACCGGAAGAGCTCGTCCCAGGTGTAGAGCGCATCGAAGATGAATCCCGCATGCAGATTGATTCGCACCGTCATGGGCTGGGGCACCGTCAGGGCAATCACCTCGGCGCCCCGCTTGCGGGCGTAGTCCGTCGCTCTGAGCTGCTCTTCGGCGAGATCCGCGTTCATCGAGGAGGGAGCGAGTACGTTCCAGTTGAGCGAGCGGCCGGCGGCCAGGGAGAGGTCGCTCATCAGTGCCAACTGCTCCTCGGAGAAGGCGCCCACCCCCGGCAGGAACTCGAGGGTCGTCCCCGGGAAGTTCCGCACACTGCCCGCCAGGGCGATGAGCTCGTCGCGGCTGGCGTGGCGGGAGGGGACGGGATTGCCGTCGCCGTCGTTGTGGGTGGGAGAAACGGTGGAGGAGAAGCCCAGCCCGCCTTCCGCGAGGGATGCGCGCAGCAGGGTGATCATCTGCTCGAGCTCATCCTCGCTCGCCTCGAAGCCAACTGCGCGCTCGCCCATCACGACGCGACGCAGGGCCGAGTGGCCGACCATGAAGCCGGCGTTGACGGCAAGCTTGCCCTCGAGGCGGTCGAGGTACTCGCCGAAGGAGGTCCAATCCCAGGGAACGCCGACCTCCAGGCTCTCGAGCGGCATGCCCTCCACGCGTGCGAGCATTCGCATCAGGTAGTCACCGGCATCCGCAGAGAGGGGCGCGATGCTGAAGCCGCAGTTGCCGCCCATGATCGTCGTCACACCGTGAAAGGGCGAGGGGCTGAGGGTTCCGTCCCAGAACGCCTGGGCGTCGTAGTGGGTGTGGACGTCGACGAAGCCCGGGGCCACGACCTTGCCCGTCGCGTCGATCGTCTCGCGCGCGGGCTCGTCGATCGCGCCGCGCTCGGCGATCGAAACGATCCGGCCGTCGCGGATTCCGATCTCGCCCGGGCGAGCCTCGCTTCCCGTTCCGTCGACGAGGGTCCCGTTCTTGATCACGATGTCCAGCATTGCATCTCTCCCCTTCTCTTCCGCTTCAGCTTGCTCGAGCCATCTCGAACTACACCTCGATCGACTCGAGAACGCAAGCTCAGCCGACTGGCCGATCGCTCATCGGCGCTCTACCTTGGCCGGCGGTGCCCTACTCCGGCGGTCGGCGCTCTACCTGGGCGGTCGGCGCTCTACTTGGCCGTCGGCGCTCTACCTGGCCGTCGGTGCCCTACCCGGGCTGTCGGCGCTCTAC
>CBDUYG010000794.1:0-2064 GCA_965371385.1 uncultured Myxococcales bacterium
CAGGCGATCGATTCGGGCCGCTTCGATGTGATGATGCTCGCCTATCACCACGGCATCTGGCCGGGCCTCAATGACGTGATCGCACGCGCGGTCGCGGAGCAGGACATGGGGATCGTCGCGATGAAGACCCTCAAGGGCGCCCGGCACCGCGGTCTCGAAGACTACGAGGACTTCGCGGAGAGCTACGCCCAGGCGGCGCTCAAGTGGGTGAACGCGAATCCCAACGTCTCCTGCGCGGTGATCTCGATGTTCGAGATGCAGCAGGTCGATGAATACCTCTATGCCTCAGGAAAGCAGCTCGATGAGCGTGACCTCGCGATCCTTCGAGAGTACGACGAGCGCATCGCAGGAACCTACTGTTCTCCCCATTGCGGCGATTGCAGCGATTCTTGCCCGGTGGGCGTGCCGATCGCCGACGTGCTGCGCCATCGCATGTACTTCGAGGACTATGGCAACGAGAAGCAGGCGATGAGCCTCTACGCCGCCCTCGAGAAGAACGCGTCGGCGTGCGTGGGCTGTCCCGCGCCCTGCGCCGGAAGCTGCAGCCACGGCCTCTCGATTCAGGATCGAATGCTGGGAGCGCATGAAATGTTGAGCTTCGGGGGGAGCGCGACGTCCTGAGCCGGCGCGCCGAGGAGCCGGCCGCATCGATGACACGCCCTCCACGCCTCCACGGCTGTTCCGGCCGGGTCGCGGAGATCCTCCCGCCGCTACTCCCGCACGGTAACGAGCATGCTCGTCTCAGTGACGTGGGCGTTGGGGAGCCGGGCAAAGACGCCGGAGAGCTCCGCCGCAGTGCCCTTCGGCAGCGGAGCGAGGCTCTGCCCGCGCAGCTTGCCGGGAAGCTCGTCGCTCACGTTCCGCGTCACGGCGAAGCACTTGACGAGCTCTTCTCCCGCGGGCGCTTCGACGATCCAGCGATCCTTCGAGCTCGCATCTTCTGGGATTTCGTAGCTATAGCCGCCGCGCAGATGGGTGTCGCGGTGATGGGGGTTGGGGAGGATCTGGAGCAGATCTCCGTTGGCCATCCGGTAATAGCAATAGAGCCAGGCGTCGGCGTCGCTGTGGACGCGGATCGTGAATTGCTCACCGAAGTGGTAGAGGGGATCCTCTCCCTTTCCGCTCAGCAGAGTGAGGGCAACGGGACCCTCACGGTCCGTCTCGCGTAGGGGAGAGAGGTCTTCACCGGGTAGCAGGCTCAAGGAGCTGATCTGGGCCCCCCTCCGGATCTGGCCGTCCCAGGATCCGGCCGCGCGTCCGTCGGATCCGACCAGGGCGAGCTGGACATCGATCGCATCCGCGAGCACCCAGTACGAGCCCACCAGCGCATAGGCGTGGGGCTTCTGGGGAAGCGCTGCGGCCTCGGCTTCCCAACGGGTGGTCGGCGACTTGCCGGGGGGGAAGAGGGCCGGCTCGACGACCAATGCCTCGCCGCGCAGGAAACCATCGCCGTCGTGAATGGCGAGCTGCACGAGGTTGCTGCTCAGCTCGCGCTGCAGATAGACGCCGAACTCGGGCTGGGCGCCGCTCTCCTCGTAGCGGATTCCGCCGAGGATGAGCTTGCTCATGCCGCCCACCTGCTCGTGCAGGCTGCGAGCTGCGAGCTTCACCGCCTGATCGAACCCGAGCAGGGGATCGCCATCCCGGGCCTCGGAAGCCGTGAGGCGAATACTCCTTGGACGGCTCTGACTCACCTCGACGGCGTCGCGCCGAGTTCCGACGTAGCTGAGGGTGACGACGTCCGCCTCGCGCGTGATCTCACCCCGGACGAGGATGTCGATTCTGGCCCCGGCTTCGGCCAGGGATTCGATCAGAATCGCGCGATCCTCATGGCTGAGAGCCAACATCTGGTCCATGCGCTCGATCAGGGGCGCGATGGATTCGCTCGCCACGATTTCGTAGGGGCGTCTTCCCAGGCCTCCGCGCGCTCGCCGAACGAGGGCTGAGCGGAGCCGATCGTTGAATGAGTCGGCGACGTGAATCGAAACGGGAACTTCCTTCTCGCGGTAGGGCCAGAGCGCGACTCTCAGGGGAGCCTTGGGGCCGTCGATGGGTTCGTAGCGC
>CBDUYG010000795.1:0-2060 GCA_965371385.1 uncultured Myxococcales bacterium
CGATGCGTACCAGACCATTCGGCCGGCGGAGCGCTTCGCGGGTCGAACGGGTAGCCCCGCCTGATCTTGCCGGTGCACGTGAGATCATGAGGGGCGTGGATGGAGCCGCGCAGCCGGCCCGGGCGACGAAGCGGTTCTTTCTCGAGCACCGGCTCAGCGCGTGCGATCTTCCAGCTCGATCGCTCAGTCGAAGATCGAGAACGCGACTCCGGCTTGAATCCGGAAGATGTCGTTCGTACGCCCGTCGTTCACCTTCTTGTATCCGTAGAGACCCTCGACTCCGAACCTCATGCGCTTGAACATCTGATAGACGAGGTTGACGCTGGCGTAATGGGTCGCGTGGTAGGCATCTCCCAGCTGCAAATCGGTGTTTTCCAGGTTGACGTAACCGTGGGACAAGGTCGATTTCCATCGGGGCGACCATCGATGGCTCAGCGCGATCATCGTGCTCCAGTATTGGAGAGCCACCAGCTTGCCGATGGAGTTGAAGGCGGCATCGCTGTTCACGAAGCCCGTATCGTTTCCCATGCCGCCTACGCCGTCGCCGTAGACGAACCAGAACTGGACGTTGTCCCTGGAGGTCAGCTTCAGGTTTCCCGAGAGATTGATTCCCCACCCGAAAACGTCGTCATCGTCGAAGATTCCGCCCTCGACGGCGATCGACCGGAAGATCGTGCTCATTCGGACGTGTCCCAGATCGCCGGGAGTCCAGCGAAGGGCGAATCCGCCGTCGGGCGCCCGGGTTCTCTGGGCTGCACCGGGATCGCCCGTCGTATCGACGGCCAGGCTCGGATCCTCGAGGCTCAGGGTCAGCTCCCAGTCCGGAAAGATCATGGTCTGGTACTGTCCCAATGCACGGCGAGCGAAGATGACCGAGTTCGGCCCCTCGTAGTCGACCGTGTCCGGCCAGGCATCCGGGTCTTCGAATACCCCGAAGGTGAAGCCCGCGAGAGCGCCGCCCCACTGGCCATAGAGGTGTTGCAGGCGATACCTCATCTGCTTCCGGTCGTCCCCGAAGAAATCGCTCTGGTAGTAGACTCGGGGGGAACCCGCTACCGATGGGGCCTGGACGTCCATGATGAGCTGGCTCGCGTTGGCGGTGGCGCTGAATTGCCAGCCGTCCTCGTTCGAGGGGGGGAAGAAGGCCGGGATGAAGCGGAAATCGGCCCCCGGATCTCCCGAGTTGCCGATGAAATCGACACGCGGCTTGGCGTTCAGCTTGATCAGGACCGATGTGTTGGGAATCGGGAAGAAGCCCCGATAATCCGGGTCGAGCGTGTAGTCTCCGGCGCGGGCTGCAGCGGCCTGCTGGTCATTCATTGCGTGGCGATAGATGACCGGGGCTCGCCTCCCGGCGCGAATGGCCTCCTCTACTTCCGCCATCGGCGAATCCTTTACTTCGTCGGATGCGATCTCGGCCTCCTGGGTCCGGACGTCAGAAGGCATGGGGGCTTCTCCAGAGCTCGCCCGCTCCTCGAGCTCCTCGACTCGGTCCTTCAGAACACGGATCATCCGCTCCTGCTCGGCCAGGAGCCGCTTGATCTCGTTCAACTCTTCACTCGAAACCTCATCGGCGAGTGCCGGCGGCGAAGTACCGAGGAGGATGAGCGAGAGCGAGAACGATATGATGCACGGAATCGAGAGCTTCATACGACGGTGCCCCTGTCATGTATGGGTCGATGTGTTTCTGAGTTTCGCCTGAGATGTCGCTCTCGAATCACTGACCTGGGTTGGGGCCGAAGATGCCGACGCCGAGCTCACCTGCGATGAAGCGAATCGCCTCCTGAGCCCGCACGCTATTTCCCGCTTCGTTGAGTCGCGGGGAGAACGCCGCGATGGCAAACCTGCCCGGCACGACCGCTACGATGCCTCCGCCGACTCCGGTCTTGGCGGGTAGTCCCGCGCCGTAGGCCCATTCGCCCGATTCATCGTAGAACCCCGCGGTCAACATGATCGCCAGAAGCTCGGGCACGCTGCTCTCGTCGAGCAGCTTCTTCCCCGTCTTCGGGTTCACGCCGCCGTTGGCGAGGGTTGCCCCCATCATCGCGAGCTCTTTGGTG
>CBDUYG010000796.1:0-2047 GCA_965371385.1 uncultured Myxococcales bacterium
GCATCCTCTCAGAAGGGCAGCGGCGTCACCGTCAAGCCCCAGAGCACGAGCCAGAGCAGCACGAACGAAACCCCCAGGGTCCCGATTGCCCGCCCGGTGGTGAAGTCGAGTGCCTGGCGAATCCCCACGATGCAGGCCACCAGAACCCAGAGCTTGGCCAACGCGATGATGCCGAGCCCGAGTGAGGAAGGCGGCAGCCAGGCGAAGAAGGTCAGGCTGCCCGGCGCGAACGAGAAGCCCGTCGTACGCAGGAGTTCGCGATAGTCGCTCTCGGTCTCCGGACCCTTCAGGAAGGTGGCGCCGACCATGTAGGCGAAGGCGCAGCCTATGATCCAGACCACGAGCGGCTCGAGCCCGATGAGGGCGAGGTGCCAGGGCAGGGGCAGGGCGCTGCCCGGCAGGGGTGTTCCCAGCTGGATCCGCAGATAGGCGCCCAGCACGCCCGCAAGCCCGCTCACCAGGACGATGCCGGTGGCCTGTACGATGGACGAGGGATCGGCCTCGACCTCTTCGTAGGTATCCGCGTGGAGGCGCGCCGTTCGCGCCACACGCAGCCAGAAGGGTGTCCGCCCGGAGGAGGATCGAGAGGACGACGATGATGCGGAGTCTGGACTCATCGATTCTCTTTATTGCGCCTGAAGCGGTCGATCAGCCCGCGTAGGGGTGCGCGCAAGGGGCCTCCGCGATCGACCCGCTGGAGGGCCACGACGAGTCCGCTGCTGCACTCCTCGGACTCCGCTCCGCAGCGCGCGTCGAACTGCGCGACCCGGGAATGGATGTCGTCGGCGGCCTCGCGCAGGGCACTGCGAAAGTGCTCGGGTGCGGCCTCCTCCGCATAGGTCGATGAGAGCAGCCCGTTCCAGCGCTCCAGCCTGGCGGAGAGGACGGGGTTCGCGTCGGGAGACGTCGAGACGGCACTGGAGATCCGCAGGTAGCCGTACGCGAGAGAGGAGAGGGCGAGATAGGCATCCTCGCTGCCCGGGTCAGCCATCAGATCCGTCTCCAGCCGGGACGCACTCTCCGTGTCGAGCTGCCCATCCTCCACCGACGCGAAGAAGTCCGGATAGGTCGTCTGGGCCGGGTCGAGGCAGGCGGGCTTCTCACCCGGCTCGGGCAGGGTGCAGTAGCTTCCCAGTGCGATCGGCCGGATGACGTCGTCGGCGCCGACGCCCTGGAAGACGCCGCCGACCAGCACGAGTGCCCCAGCGACCCCGAGCGCCCGGCGGAATCGAGACTTCATCCAGTCGCTGCGATCGATCATGTGTCTACTCGGGGCCCCTCGAGCTCGAGGGAGAGCCCACACACGAGCCCCAGCCAGATCGGGCCCCTGCGCTGGTAGATCTGGGTGGGCGAATCGTCGTCGGGATGGATCTCCACCTCGACCTCCGCGATCAGGATGCGATCGTCGAGCTCGGCCATGCCGCGAACGTTCGGGATCGGGTTCAGATCCTTGCGCAGGCCCACGCCCAGGATTCCGCTCATGGGGAGGCGGGGCGACGTAGGATCGTTCAGCTCGGGATGCTCGACGTGGATCTCGGATTCGTCGTCGCCGGCCAGCACGAAGGCCGTCAGGCTGTCCCGGCGGAAGCCTCTTCCCCGGGGCGAGTCGAGCCTGAACTCGCGTCCTCCGGGCCCCATCAGGCGCAAGAAAATCGGATCATCGCTGCCGCTCATGCGATCCTCTCCGGTCGTCACGCGGACAATGATCTTCCGGACCCAGGGCCCGGCTCCTTGCGATCCCCCCGTCTCTTCGGACCCGCGTGTAGCCGACACGAAAGCCTCCTCCGGGCGCCAGTGGTCGCAGATGAGGGTAGATCCACTGCCGGAGGGGTCAAGGCGGGGTCGGGGGAGCTTTCGTCCTTATTTCAGCCCTTTAACGGCGAGGCCAGGCAACTTTTCATCCCCGGCCCATCGACAGAGGGGACCCGAATGGGCTAATCGTCGCGGCCGTCGGGCCGTGGCGCAGCTTGGTAGCGCGCTTGACTGGGGGTCAAGAGGTCGCGAGTTCGAATCTCGCCGGCCCGACCATTAGATCGCTTGAATCCCT
>CBDUYG010000797.1:0-2042 GCA_965371385.1 uncultured Myxococcales bacterium
GGTGTGTATAACGAAGCAGGCTCCTGGCTGCGAGATGGGTGAGGCGAGGGGCCTCTCCCACCGCCGAAGGCGGGGCAGGCCGGGCCAGGCGACGAGGATGGAGACGACGTTCGATCTCAGTTCCCCGTGTGCTGCGCAATGAACTCGCCCACCGCTGCGTTGAAGGCTGCGGGCTGCTCGAAGTAGACCGAGTGGCCCGCACCAGGGAACTCTCGGACCTGCGAGCCGGGGATGAGCCTTGCGACCGCGCGCAGCGCCTCCGGAGGAAAGAGCAGATCTTGCTCGCCCAACACCATCATCGTCGGAATCGAGAAGCCCGCGAGGTCGGAGGCGGTGATGCGCGCATCCTCGTCGAAGAGTCGGCCGAGGAAGCTCGGCTCCACGCCGGTGTTGAGCGCACTGATCTGATCGTAGAGCTGAGCAAGGGCAGGCTCTCGCTCGGGAAAGTCCGGCGCGAGTGCGGCGTTTCCTCGGATGCCCTCCGTACCGATGCGCTTTCCCAAGCTCGCTGCGGCCTCGAGCACCTCGGGACAGGCGACTCCGCCTGGTGTGCCGCAAAGCACGAGACACGAGACGCGCTCGGGATGTCGGGTCGCCGTTTGCAGCCCAGTCCAGCCGCCCATCGACTGGCAGACCAGAGCCGCTTGCTCGATTCCCTCCTCATCCAGGATCGCGATCAGATCGTCGGCGAAGTGGCGTGGGTGAAAGTCGTCCGGTGCGCACGCCGAGCGTCCGAAGGCGCGGTGATCGAAGCGCACGACCCGATACCGCTCTTCGAAGTACGGGGTTTGTTGCCACCAGATCATGCGGTTGCCGCCGGCCCCGTGCGCGAACACGAGAGCCGAGCCCTCGCCCCCGACCTCATAGTAGAGAGTTGCGCGCTGGCTCCGGGCGTTCGGCACCGTCTGCTCCTCCTCGCTGGAGCGGACTCTACACCTTTCCCGCTCCGGTGATCCGATGTTCGAGCAGGATCCAGCCTGTCTAGATGATGTCGATGCGTCTCAGGTGCCGCAGGATCATCTGGGCCACTCGCTTGCGACCGAAGGGGGCGAGGTGGCTGCCGCTGAACCAGTGGATCTCGGGATGACCCCAGTGCTCCCACAGCGCCTGGGGATGCTCCGGTGGAACGATGCGGTCGCCCCGTCCTGCGATGATCAGGACGCGGTCGGGATCCAGCTTGAGCGGGTGGGACAGGGGTGAGTGGATCCCGAAGGCCGAGCGCAGCTCGTCGTAGCTCAGTCCCTCGTGCAGATCGCCGCTGCCGTGCCGGGTCTTGGAGAAGATGCGCCAGGCGAGGTCACCCATGCAGACCGGAGCCACCATCGGGATCACGAAATCGAAGTCGTCGCAGATGCCGGCGCTGAGGGCGCTGATGTATCCACCGAGGCTGAGCCCGAGAAGACCAACGGGCTTTCCCGTCTCCTCGCGAAGCCAACGCGCGACGAGCCGCACCTCGTAGACGGCCTCCCGAACGGCTTCAGCGAGCTGAGCCACGTGCGGAGCGGCAAAGCGGTCCCCTCCGAAGCTGGCGTCCGCGGCGGCCCGATGGCTGTGATGGGGGAGGGTCATCAGCGCCACGTCGAGTCCCCGCTGATACCAATCCTTCGCCATCATCGCATGAGCGTCGATGGCGGGGTTGCCCATCATGAAGCCATGGAGTGTGAGTACCGTAGCGAGTCCCGGTGGGTCGTCGTGAAGCCAGCGATCAATCCGCGGGGCTCCATCCGACGGGCTCGCTTCGTCCGAGAAGCCATACGTCTCGTATGCCGTCGTCAGCTTGGTGCGCCAGACACCGCCGCCATCGAGAGGTCGCAGGAAGCTTCGCGAGACATCCACCGGCTTAGAGTCCTCGCTCACGAAGGAGAAGAAGCCGGCCGGATTCTCGAGTAGCTCGGGGCTGATTACTTCAACAGCCGATTCACGCAGCCTCGAGAGATCCTCGGCGTCGGGGATCAGCGCCTTCTCGACGACCAGCTGCACGCCGCGCATCATGGTCGCATCGAGGGCGGTGCTGATCGTGGTGCGGAAGCGATTGCCCCAGT
>CBDUYG010000798.1:0-2033 GCA_965371385.1 uncultured Myxococcales bacterium
CCGACGGACTCGTCGGCGACGTGGCGACTCGTCATGAGCGAGCACGCGATGCCCAGGGTTCGCAGCGGTGCGTCCTGTCCGGGATACGTGCGCGCCTCCACGGTGAGCGGGTAATAGGCGAAGTCTTGCTTCGAGAGCCGCATCACCAGCTCGGGGTCGAGGGAGACGAAGCGCACGTCGGAGCGGCCGGCCGCAAACGCCTGGAGGGCCGAGGAGGGGACCGCCTCGGTCACGAAGAGCGCATCGACGCGCCCCGCAGCGAGGTCGGCGAGCCCCTCGACGAGGCCCACCTCGCTGAAATCGGGGACGTTGTCGGCGCCGAGCCCGGCGGCGAGGCCAATCTGCACCGCATTGAAGCGAGTGCCGGAGCCCAGGCGGCCGATCGCCACCCGGCGTTGGCGCAGATCGCCGAGCCCTCGGATCCCCGAGCCCTCGAGCGTCACGAGGTGGACGGCCTCCGGCCAGAGGCTCGCGACCGAGCGGAGATCGCGATTCGGAAATATGCCCTCCTCGGCCCAGCCCTGATAGAGCCGCTCGGCGACGTCGCTCTGCATGAGCCCGAAGTCGAGAGTCCCGCCTTGGAGCCTCTTGCCGTTCTCGACACTGCCATCCGACGCGTAGCTGTAGAGGGGCAGGCCCTCGCGGCTCGCAAACTCGCTGAGCGCCGCTCCGAACGCGGAGTAGGTGCCAAGTGCCGGGCCGGCACCGAAGGTCAGTTGACCCTCCAGCGGCGCAACCTGCAAGTTGATCCGGGAGACGGCCCGCCGCAGCTCACCCACGATGACGGCGTCACGCGTACCGTGCTCGGCGTCGGGCGAGCGGGCCAGCAGTTGACGGACCCCCTCCAGCACCGCGTCTGGCCCTGAGCCCCGCAGCTTCTGTGCGGGTTCGACCTTCTTCGGCGGAGGTCCGTCGTCCAAGCGGCGCCAGCTTCCGGACTCCCCGTGATAGGGAATCCTCCCGTGAATGCGAAGTATGTCGCCGGCGGCGTTGCCCCGTGGCTTGAAGCCCTGAATCCCGGACTCCGTCGCGCCGAGCACGAATGCCAGCGTGCCGAGATTGAGCCCCTTCCAGGCCGTGAGCGTGTAGGGACGCTCGAGCACGAGCTCGGCGTCGTAGTAGATGAGCAGCCTCGACACGTCTCCGTCTTGACCGGACGCTCGGTATAGCGCCGAGCCCATCCGCTGAAGGTGAGCAATCCGAAAGAGCCCTTCCTCGAAGGACTGGTCGAGTCGTTGCAGAAGGTCGACCCGGAGGGTCTCGGTATCGGGTCCCCGATGGCACGCAAGCCCCACGCCGCAGCAGATCATCAGCGCGGCGATGGCCAGCGGCTCCCGCAGAGGGCTCGACATCATAGTCCGAAGAGCGGGAGGGCGAGGAAGGCCTGAATCACCAGCGCGTTCAGAAAGTCGATGAAGAACGCGCCCATCAGCGGGACGACCAGAAACGCCTGGGCGGAGTGTCCGTAGCGCTGCGTCACTGCCTCCATGTTGGCGATCGCGGTCGGGGTGGATCCGAGCCCGAAGCCACAGTGTCCGCTGGCGATCACCGCCGCGTCGTAGTGCCCCCCCATCGAGCGGAATGTGACGAAGCTCGCGAACAGCACCATGCCAATCGTCTGGGCTGCGAGCATGACGGATAGCGGGCCTGCGAGGCCGACGAGCTCCCAGAGCCGCAGCCCCATCAACGCCATCGCGAGGAAGAGACCCAGGCACATCGAGCCGATCGCCTCGACGGTCTCGGAGTGAAGCGAGAGCCCGGGCACGAAGAGCGCCGTGTTGCGAACGACGACGCCCAACATCAAGCACCACACGAAGCTCGGAAGCGTGAAGGCGGCTCCGCTGAGGGCGGAACCGAGTGCTTGTCCTCCGATCAGACAGATCAGCACGGTAAAAAGCGCGCGAAGGAGGGTCGCGCCGCTCATCGGCGTGTTGTCGCTGACCTCGGGCCCACCCGCAGAGCTTGCAGTCGAGCGCTCTTCTTCGCCGATCCCGGCCCGCCGGATCAGGCGGCCGGCCACGGGTCCGCCGATG
>CBDUYG010000799.1:0-2029 GCA_965371385.1 uncultured Myxococcales bacterium
GCCACAACCACCCAGCCGGCGCGCCGAGTATGTCCGAGCACGGGACCCCCACCCGACCCGACCCCGGCAACTCCCCCCGCCCTAAACTCTCATCCCAACTCCCGCCCAAAACTCCCGCCCCAACTCCCTCCGCAAACCACACCGCACACCATCCCCACCCTACAAAATCGCCGGCGTAGAAAACGCAGCCTTCGCACAAGACTCCCGAATCTCCTCCACCGTCAGCTCCACCCGCTCACAATTCCCCGGCCCAAGCTCCGGAGCCAGCGCGCGAATCACTCCGCTGTGAACCACCAGCACGATGCAGGCCCCCGGATGCTTCTCCACGAGCGCCTCCACCTCGGCCAGCACTCGTCCCCGAATCTCCTCCCGCGTCTCGCCTCCCCCCGCCCGCACATCCTGAGCGCCCGCATCGAATCGCTCGAGGATCTCGGGCTCCCGCGCGCGGATCTCCTCGCGCGTCAGCCCCGTCCAGCTCCCTACGTCGAGCTCCCGAAGCCGAGCATTCGGGCGAGCCTCGAGCCCGAGCGCTCGACCGATGACGGCTGCGGTCTCCCGGGTTCGCCGTAGATCGCTGCAAACGAGCCGATCCACCGGCACCCCGGCGATCGAATCGGCGCACTGCGCGGCCTGCAAGCGCCCATGCTCGGAGAGAGGAGGATCTCCGTGTCCCTGCCAGCGTCCGGCCGCGTTCCAGGTGGATTCGGCGTGACGGATGAAGATCAGGCGGGTGGCGTTCACTTCAGCTTCACCTCTCGGTCGTTTTCGATCGATCCGGTCTCATTGGTGTCACCAGCCGTTGCACTCGCCACCCCGGCGCCCGGCCCGGATTCCGGCTGCCGGGGCAGGATGGGCCAGCCGGGCGGAGAAGCCCATCAATTCGAGACAGCTCCGTGCGCCTCGATGTGTGAACGTTACCATCCCCGTCCATGCCTGAAGTCGCAGACCCGACCATCCTCTCGCTCCTGCCCGCCGTCGTCACCATCGGACTCGCCTTTGCGACCCGACAGGTCATCCCGGCGCTTTTCGCCGGCATCATGGTCGGCTCCTTCGTCCTCTTCACCCAGAGCGGTGAGACCTCCGACCTCAACTTCATCTCGCGTTTCTTCATTCCGGGCATCGGATCCTCGAAGTATGCCCAGATCCTGCTCATCTATCTCTGGTCTCTCGGCGGGCTGATCGGTATCTGGGAGACCACGGGCGCCGCGCGATACTTCGCCGAGACGGTTGGGCTGCGCTTCTCGAAGACCCGACGGTCGTCGCTCTTCTTCGCCTGGCTCCTCGGCTGCGTCTTCCATCAAGGGGGCACGGTGAGCACGGTGCTCACCGGCTCGACCGTGAAGCCCGTATCGGACCACCATCGCGTCAGCCACGAAGAGCTCTCCTACGTCGTGGACTCCACCGCCTCGCCCGTCGCGACGATCCTGCCCTTCAACGCCTGGCCTGTCTTCGTCGGTGGGATCGTGGCAGGGACGATCAGCTTGATCCCGAACGCAGAGGCGGGCTTCAGCTTTTTTCTCCGCTCCCTCCCCTTCAACTTCTACGCGATCTTCGCCGTGCTGATGACGCTGCTGATCTCCTTCGACAAGCTGCCCTGGATTCCTGGGCCGATGCGAGAGGCACGCGATCGCGCGCGCAGCGGAGGGGGACTCGATCGACCGGGCGCAGCGCCCATGGTCATCAATCTCCAGTCCACGATCGCCGAGCGGAAGGCGCTTCTCGGCGGCTACCAGCCGGCGCTGGTGGACTTCATCGTGCCCCTGGCACTGCTCCTCGCGATCAACATCGTCCCGGTTGTGCTGGGCATGGGGAGCTTCGTCAACGAGGCGTTCATGACGGCGGTGATCTCCGCGATGGCGCTGGCACGCGTGCGCGGCATGCCGCTCTCGAGAATCGTCGAGGGGTTCGTCTCGGGCTGCAGCCAGATGACCATCGGCGCGATCGTCCTGGGGCTCGCAGTCACCATCGCCGAGGTATCGAAGAGCCTCGACACGGCCGGCTACCTGGTGATGGTCGCCGGTGACGCCAT
>CBDUYG010000800.1:0-2015 GCA_965371385.1 uncultured Myxococcales bacterium
GGGGAGGAAGCGGAGGCGGTGGAGGTCGTGGAGGAGGTTTTCGGGGGGGATGGGGAAGATTGGGAGGACGGGGGATTCGCGGCGAGGGGTGAGACCTTGTTGGGTGAGGGCGAAGAGCTCGGCGCCGAAGTGGTTGAAGGCGATGAGGACGAGGCGTGATCCGTCGAATTCGGTGATGAGGGTGAAGTGTTCGTCGATCTTCCGGGCTTCGACGCGGACCCGGTACTGGGCTTGGAAGGGAGCGCCCATTTCGCTGGTGGAGACCAGCTCGCCGGGGCAGGTGCGGACGCTGGGTTGGGAGAGGGCGTAGAGGTGTTGGCATCCGCTTGCGAATGAGAGCGTGAGCAGGACTGCGAGGTGGATGACCGGATGGTTGTGCGGGCGGGGGAGCGGCTTCATTCCGGCTGCTCGAATGCGCCGGACACGCCCATGACGATCAAGGTCACCGGGGCCAGAACGAAGGTGAGGGCGACTCCGAGGCCCGCCGTCATGCCCATCGCGCGAAGGGCCGGATGTGTCGAGATGGCGAGGGTGCCGAAGACGAATACCGTGGTGAGGCAGGACAGGAGCAGGCTCAGCATCGTGGCTCCCAGGGCTTCGGGCGAGCGGCCGCTGTCGACCATGAAGACGCCGTAATCGACACCCATCCCCATCACCATGACGAGGCCCACGATGTGGATCAGGTTGACCTGCACCCCCGCGAGCGCATAGAGCGAGAGCAGGATCCCGGCGGTCAGGATCGAGGGTAGAAAGGCGGCGAAGGCCGGACGGGCGCGGCGATAGCGGATCAGCAACACCACGATGACGAGCAGACTCCCGACTCCGATCTGGCGCAGGGTGGTGGTCCGAAACGCTGCGTAGATTTCATTCAAGAAGTCGGACTGGCTGAAGATTCGAGCGCCCGGGATTCGCGCGACCGCATCGCGCAGGGCATCTTCGGACTCGACACCGCGCAGGTAGGTGATGATCGTGATCGAATCCTCGGCGTCGAGCGCCATGGATCGAACGAGATCGCCTACCGCGGACTCGCGAAGATCCGACAGGGTGAGGGGTGGTGGAGGCTCGCTCGCGAGGCTCTCGCGAAAGGGCGCGAAGACGCCGCTGCGAAACCCCTCGCTGGTGAAGCTCGCGTCGACACGGTCCGCGAGCCCCGGGTCGGCCCGTACGGCTTCGAGATTGCGACGCTGGAGCTCGCTCGACCAGAGCAGTGAGTGGAGGGACCGCGTTCCAGCGAGCTCGCCCTCGCGAACCGCCTCGTCGAGCGCGAGGGCGAGTGCATCGTTTCTTCGCAGGGCGGTCTCTTCGTCGTTTGCGCTCACCATGGCGAGCCGACTCGAATCGAACTGCGAGACCTGGCCCCGCACCCGGATGTCCTCCTCGAGCAGCAGGGGATCGAGCTCCGAGAGGCTCGAGATGTCGTCGTTCCACACGAGCCGGGGTAGAGCAAAGGCGCACAAGGCAATCGCGAGCAGGGGGACGCTCCAGAGCGCCCGCCGATGTCTCGAGAGGCTCATCACCCCCCGGCCGAGGGCGGCGGCCAGCCGGCGTGAGATCTCCGGAACCGGCGGGCGGTCCGCGAGCAGCTTCGGCAACACCCAGAGTGTCATCACGAGCGCCGCTGCGACCCCCACCATGGCGAATACGCCCATCTGCCGGAATCCGGGAAAGGAGGTGAGGGCCAGCCCGGTAAAGCTCGCCATCGTCGTGAGGGCGCCGACCACGAGCGGCGGTCGCAGACGCCTCGAGATCTCCTGAGGCGACTCGCCGGAGGTCGAGAGTCCATGATGATTCATCAGGTGGATCGAGTAGTCGATCGCGACTCCGATCAGGCTGGCGCCGAAGGCGACGGTAAGCGCGTCCAGGTCGCCGAAGATCAGCACTCCTACCGCTGTTGCGATCAGGATTCCGTAGGCCGCGGGGAGGGCCGCCAATCCGAAGACGGTCGGCGAGCGGAAGAAGAGCAGGAAGAGCAGCGCCACGCCCACGAAGGAGACGGCGATGATCCACATCACGTC
>CBDUYG010000801.1:0-2012 GCA_965371385.1 uncultured Myxococcales bacterium
TCGACCAGAGCATCCGCTTCGAGTCAAACTCCGAAAATGGGGACATGTTCTACGGTCGGGATCTGGCGAAGGAGTACTTCTTCTCTACCCAGGAGGCGGCCATCGACGACGCGAAACGTCGTGCGCAGGCATGGATCGAGCAGAAGCGCGCCGTCATGTGCAAGCGCTGAGAGACGGCGATCTCATCCGGAGACGGGCTGCTCCAGCTACCGAACGGGCTCCTGACCGAGCTACAGCATCTCGACGTCTCCGCTCTGCAGCTCTTTCGCCGGTCGATGGCCCATGGTGGGCAGGGCGCGCCGGAGTCGAGTGTCTCCCGGACGTCGATCGAGGCCGTCCGTGCGCGAGGCGGATAGGATGAGGGCCATGATGCGCGCTGTCGCGAGTCTTGCGGGTCTGCTCTTCGCAATCGGCTCGACCCTCACGGGTTGCGCTGCCTCCGGGCCGAATGCGCTCGCCCGCCGCGAAGCCGCGCCGCTTCCAGTCGTCACAGTGAAGGGCGTCGACGGGTTCTTCGAGACGAAGGTTTCCGCCGCTCCGCTCGGCGAAGTGATCGCCACCGAGAGCGCCGATATCGTGCGCCTCTCACTTGGGGATGGCGCCGAGGCGAGGTGCTGGTTCTTTCGTGAGGAGCTCAATCTCGGGGCGGGCATGGCCGCGGTCTCCGCCTCCGCCCTCGAGGACGTGGAGGACTTTGTCGGCAGCCTCTCGAGCAAGCGGGTCGAGACCGTTTCCGTCGCTGCGGCGGGCGATCGCCCCTACCTCTCGGTCACCTGGAGCTTTCTGGCCGAGAAGGAGGGCGAGCCCTGGCCCGGGCGTTTGAGGATCATGCTCGGGACCGCGAGTGAACACTCGATCGCTTGCGTACGAACCGGCTTCGGGTATCGAGACACCCTCGACCGGGTCTTCGAGGAGCTCCTGCTGAAGACGCGGTTCGCGGGCGCCGAGCCAAAGACGGCCCACTACACGCGGATCGATCGGATCGAGCGCGACGGAGTCACTATCGGAATCCAGCGTATGCGAATCATGCGCGACGCGGACGGCGACGACGAAATCTCGACGGAGGTCGCTCTCGTCACCGCGACCGACGCGGGCTTGCTCTCGACCGCGGATTCCCATCGGTTCGAGTTCTCGACTCCGACGGGGCGCCTGATCAATGCCTTTCGCGGGAACGTCGTGGCGGGACGGATGATCAGCCGCCTCGAGCTCAAACCGCTGCGTGAAGGGGGCTGGCGAGTGAGCGGAACCCATCGGGGCGAAGCGCTCGATGCGTGGCTTCCAGCGGCAAAGCCTCGCTCGAGCCTTGGCCGGATCCTCGAGATCGAGCGAGCCATCGCGGACGAGGGGGTCGAAGCGAGGGGCAGCTTCACGATCTGGGAGCCCGACATCAATCCGACGGAGTGGAGGGAAGTGGGCTTCCGGATCCAGGAGCACCTTCCCGACGATAGCTACCGCATCGTTCTCGAGTCCGATCCCTGGGTGATTCACGGTGTCAGCGACTCGAGCGGATCCATGAAGACCCAGGAGCACATCCTCGCAGGCGAAGGCACGACCCTGCGCCGCATCTACCAAGCCGGAGACCCTTGAGCCGGATTCGCGGACATGCAGACGGCCCGATCCATAAAACACGGCTAGTAACCGTGGAAATTGAAATCAATACCTGATTCAGCTACGTTGTTTTTGTTTCGCGGCCTGGGCGTGCAATGGAGCTTGAGGCGCGGATCCGGCCCAGGTAGATTGCCGCTTTGCCGAGCGAAATGGGGCATTTCGCGGGTGCATCCTCCGGCCTTTGCGCCCGCTTGGAGCCGGCGAGTTCTCGGCGGAACCTGCCGAGAGCCGGAAACGAGAGCCGGAAACGAGAGCTGCGGCGCTGGATCAAACCGCACGAAGTAGAGAAGGAGCCGTGACCCAATGGGTGGCTTGACCTGGAAGGAATCCCTGATCGATCAGATGGACACGGGATGGTCGGAGGAGATCGACGATTTCGAGAGCCAGATGTCCCTGCGCAAGCA
>CBDUYG010000802.1:0-2010 GCA_965371385.1 uncultured Myxococcales bacterium
TCGCGCTTCGCACCTATCTCGCGTTCCGCCCTGAATCTGCCTTGAGGCGAGCCTACGAGAGATGCGGAGGAGAGAGGCAGCGCATTCTCGATTCGCCTCTCTACCAGGGGTTCGTCGATCTGATGCCCCTCGGAAATCGGGCCGAGGATTTCGGGGTGCAGCTGGCGGCCCTGGACGCAGGTCGGGGGCTGCCGGACCAGGAAGCCTACGACGGCTTCTTCTCTGCGCAGGAAGAGGGCTTTCTCGCTGACTTCCATCGTGAATTCTACCGAGAGCGATGGCGACTGTGCGCCGCTGAGCCGCGCCGTTGGGATGCCTTGTCGTCCGCCTACGTTCCCCTCCTCGCGACCCTGCATGCAAATGCAGAACGAGCGGAGCTTTCCATCGCCACTGCAAAGGATCGCCCCTCGGTGCTTCGTCTACTCAGCGCGTACGGGGTGGCGAATCTCTTCGCGCAGGATGCGATCTTCGACAAGGAGACGGGCCGCAACAAAGAAGCCCATCTACGCAGGATCCAGCAGAGGTTCGGAGTCCGCTTCGATCAGATCACCTTCGTCGACGACAAGGTCAATCATCTGATCAGCGTCGAGAAGCTCGGCGTCCGCTGCGTGCTGGCCGCTTGGGGATACAATGGCGATCGCGAGCGAGAGATCGCGAAGACTCGGGACTTCCGCGTCTGCGGCCTCGAAGACGTGGCCGAGCTCTTCGAGGGCTGCTGAGTCCCGGAGCCTCGCCCGGCGTTTGGTCGCCCCAGGGATCCGGCCTAATCTCCGTCTCGGGGCGTAGCCCTTCGATCTCGAGCTTCGGCTCGCTTCTGGGTCGCGGTCGGGCTCCAATGAGATCCGATCGCGATCGTGCGGTGTCGAACTGCCAGCTCCATCCCCCCGGCAAGCTGAAGGCGGTCGTGTGTGAGCGAGCCGGCGTGGGGCAGCGCGCCACGGGTCGCACTCGTCATCGCAGCGGTCCGGTGGCATTCGTTCGGTAGAAGGGCAGCTCATTGGTCGATTCCCAGGAACATGATCGCAGCCGTTCCAGGCGGCGCCGCAGCCGGCGTGGCCGCAGAGCCCTGACGCTCGTGGCGGTTGCTCTCGGCTTCGCGGGCCTCGTACTTGCCCTGAACATCTTCGCTCCTCCCCAGGGCTCCCGGCCTTCGTTCGCGCTACCGCTACCGACGGTCTCGACAGCACCCCTGAAGCCGATGATGGTGCCCGCCGTGCCCCACGATCTGCTCGAGCGGCTTCCCGTCGGGCCGGGAAACCGGGTCTATGATGGCCACGCAAGCGTGCAAGGAGACGCCGCCGCGGTCACCTTCGCGAGCTCGAGCAGCGACCCCTCTACCGGACCGAGATTGGTCGAGTTCGTAGCCCCGGCGCCTGAGGGAGTTGATCTTCACGGCCCCCTTCGAGTGGAGTACTCGATCGATTCCGACCTTACCGAGCGCATCGATCGTGTCCTGCGGATGGGCAGGGTGAAGCGCGGGAACGTAGTGGTGCTGGATCCGAGGAGCGGTCGAGTGATCGCCTACGTCTCCACCGATCCCGAGAGCTTCCCCCCCAACGCCCTCTATCCCTCCGCCTCGATCATCAAGATCGTGACGGCTGCAGCCGTCCTCGAGCTCGCGCCCGAGGCGGCTCGCCGGCCTTGCCGCTATCGAGGCAGTCCCTACCGCCTGACCTCATCGCGGGTGCGGCCGCCCCGAGTGGGGCGAGAGACCTCATTCGAGGGCGCGCTCGCGATGTCGAACAACCAGTGCTTTGCCCAGTTTGCGGTGAACGCGCTGGGAAGCGAAGCACTGCTGGCAGCAATCAACCGTTTCGGCTGGCTCGATTCTCCCGCGCCGGGGCATCCAGCCGGCCGCGCGGACGCAGGGGAGAGCGACTACGATCTGGGCCGCCTGGGGAGCGGCCTCGAGGGTGCCCTCATCACTCCGCTTCACGCTGCCAGCCTCGCCGCGAGTCTCAGGGATGGAGTCCGGATCGAGCCCTGGTGGGTGGATCGGGTGCTGGATGC
>CBDUYG010000803.1:0-2007 GCA_965371385.1 uncultured Myxococcales bacterium
TCGAGAGAAGCCGAGTCGAGAGAAGTCTGGTCCAGGGAGGCCAGGTCCAGAGAAGCCAAATCGAGAGAGGCCAGGTCAAGAGAAGCCTGGGCGGAGGAAGCCAGACCGCAAGAAGCCGGATCAACGCAAACCCGGTCGGAAGAAGCCAGGTCGGAAGAAGGGCGAATCGCGCTCGTGACGAGTCAGGGCGGCGCCACGAGTTCGATCGCCGCGCGTCACGGCCTACCGCCCCTGCACTACCTCGCCCTGCTGCTGCTCGTGGCGCTGTGGCTCCGGTTCTTCGTCTCCCTGCCCTCGACGTACGTCGTCCAGCTCAACGACTTCCCCGCCTACTACGGCGCAGGGCAGCTCGCCGCGGCGCATCAGCTCGATCGACTCTACACGGCCGAATTCAAGTGGTTCACCAACATCCCGATCGTCGCCCAGCTCTTCCGGCCTCTGGGCGCTTTGGATTACCCGGACGCATGGAAGCTCTTCTGGTGGATGCAGGTCGTGAGCTACGTCGCAAGCTTCGGCATTCTCGTGTGGGCAATCCGACGCTACTTCCCGCCTCTGGATCTACCTCGCGCTCTACTGGCGGGAATCATCTTCCTGAGCTTCGCGCCGATTCTTCGGCGCTGTCTCGCCCTCGGCCAGACGACACCGATGATGGTACTCCTCTTCGCGCTCATCTATGTCTCGATCCGGGAAGGTCATCGCCGAAGCGCCGGCCTGCTCCTCGGTGTCCTCTGCCTGATCAAGATCCCCCCGATGCTCTTGATTCCGCTCCTGCTGCTACGGAGACGCTTCGACGTAGGCCTGACCGCCCTCGCCGTCGTGGTCGCGGGCTTCGCGGCCTCATGGTTGGTCTTTGGTCCGGAGCTCATGCAGCACTACGCCAATCGGGTGATCTGGGACAACTTCGGGCGCTCCGAGGCGGCGTTCAACAATCAGAGCCTCGATGGGGCGTTCATGCGCCTCTTCACGGACCGGGGACTGGCCGATTGGACCACGGTCCCGCGCCCCGGCGCGGTCACTGCCGGGGTAGTGATCTGTGCACTCGCGATCGCCGCGCTCCTCTGGAGCCGAGCGCCCTCCTTCCTCGTGCCCCGGGAGCGGCCCGGCGATGACGACCCCGAGCGCGGAAGCCTCGAGCTCGAAATCGCGCTCGGAATCGCGCTGATGGTGCTTCTCTTTCCGGTGGTCTGGATCCACTACTACCTCTTCCTCGCCGTCCCGATGACGCTCCTCCCCTTCTGGTGGCACGCGCGCCGGCTCCCCGGACCAGCCTGGGTCGTCGCCCTGCTCGTGGCCGGCATATTTCTCGCCTCCGGCTTCGAGAGCCACTCGAACTCGTTCTACTCCGCTCGGGAGACCGAACTCGCCTTTCGCCTGCTCCAGAACCTGCAGCCCCTCGGCGCCCTCGGCCTGGTTGCGGGGCTCTCATGGCCGCTCGCGCAGATCGGCTCGCGCTCCGCCGACTAGAAGGGGTATCCCTTTGGGGGTTTTCGCTCGCCAGGCTGCTGGAAGATCGCGCCGAGGGTGGCGAACTTCGCGAAAAAGGGGACCCTACGCGCCCCATGGCCTTGCAGTGCGGAATCGTCGGTCTCCCCAATGTGGGAAAATCCACCATCTTCAACGCCCTCACGGCGGCGGGGATTCAGGCGGAGAACTATCCCTTTTGCACGATCGAGCCCAACACCGGGGTGGTCACGGTTCCCGATTCCCGGCTCGAGGCCCTCGACGCCATCGTGCACTCCGAACGGGTGCTGCCGGCGACGATCGAGTTCGTCGACATCGCCGGAATCGTGAAGGGGGCGTCGAAGGGCGAAGGCCTCGGCAACAAATTCCTCGCCAACATTCGTGAGACCCACGCGATCGTTCACGTCGTTCGCTGCTTCGATGACTCGAACGTGATCCATGTCGAGGGTGCGCCGGATCCGATTCGCGATGTCGAGACGATCGAGCTCGAGCTCGGGCTGGCGGATCTCGAGACCCTCGACAAGCGAATCGATCGCGTGACCCGGC
>CBDUYG010000804.1:0-2003 GCA_965371385.1 uncultured Myxococcales bacterium
CGCAGGGCCTCGTCCTCGCGCAGCATGTGCTCGTAGCAGACGCCGAGCTTGTAGAGTGCCTCGGCGTCCTGGCCCAGGCCGGGGTAGATGTTGAGCAGATTCCGGTAACGCTCCGCCGCGGCCTGGTATTCGTCGCGCTGCAGATAGAAGTCGCCCTTCTCCATCGTGCTTCGGGCGAGCCGGGTGCGCAGCTCTCGCAGTAGATCCTCCCCCTGCTTCGTTTCCTCCGAGTAGGGGAATTGGCGAATCAAGCGCTCGAGCATGAGCTGTGCCTCCAGGGTGGAGGACTGATCGCGGTCGATCGAGCCGATCTGCGCGTAGTAGCAGAGCGCGGCCCGCAGGATCGTATAGGGGACCTTCTCGTGTTGCGGATGGAGGTCTGCGAAGGACTGGTAATAGGAGAGAGCCTCCTCGTAGCGCTTGTCCTCGAAGTAGGCATCAGCGATGCGGAGCTCGGCTTTGACCGCGTATTCGCTGTAGGGGTAGTTGTCGATGATCGCCTGAAACGACTCGATGGCCTTGTCGTAACTGACCCAGGTCCAGACGTAGAGGATCTTCCGCCCCTTGAGGAGCCGTACTCCCTCGGCGTAGAGTTCGTCCGCCGGGGGGACATCCTCGAAGAGGGGCGTGTCCTTTGCGCAGCCACCCAGGATTGCGACCTGGCAGAGCAGGATCAGCACGATTCCAGAGAGCATCGGCCCGCTCGAAGGGCGCCTCAGGGGCCGCTCGGCCAGGCCGGGGCCGTCGACAATCTTCTGGAAAATCACGGTGTTTGGCGCTCGGCGGGGCAAGCGGAAACCTTTCGGGGGGAGCGGACCGGGAGCGATCAGCCTACTGATCCCGCCTCCGGGTGTCAATTTGCTAAGCTGCTGCAATGGCCCTCCGATGGGGTGTCGTCCAGACTCGGAATCGGGCTGAATCTTCTCGAACATCACCGAAAAATCTCCGGAATGGCTCCGGAACGTGAGGGTCCTCAACTCTGAAAGACGAGAGTCCTCAACTCCTGAAGACGGGAGTCCTCAACTCAGGAAGATGAGAGTCCTCAACTGCGGGAAAAGTGAGTCCTCAACTCCGAAACAATCGATTGGAGGTTGGAATGGAACGTGGATCAATGGAAAATCTGAAGTTCGACAAGCGACTGCGCAAGCGGCGGGACTGGATCACCCCCTCCGACGCAGAAGCCTACGACGCCGCCCTGCCGGACGTGAGCGGGAATCGATGGGTCGAGGCTCAGGAGGGCAAGTCCGGCACCGAGGCCGCACCCGGCCCGAGCGCGCCGGCTCCCGTGAGCAGCCCTGAGCCTGCGAGCCCGAGCGCTGTGCCCGGGGAAGACCCGCCCCGCCTGGATGAGAGCTGATTCGTGATCAAGGAGAAGCTGGGCTCCCGGGTCGATTCCGTGGTCCACGCCCTCTTTCCCTTCCTGTTCAAGCGCGCGGTCAATCCCGATGTACTCACGGTGCTCGGCGCCCTGATCTCCGTTGGGGCGGCGGTAGCGTTTGCGCTCGGAAATTTTCTGCTGGGTGGTGTCCTGATGCTGGCCGGCGGATTCTTCGACCTGGTCGACGGTGTCGTGGCGCGGCACTTCGGAACGTCGACCACCTTTGGCGGATTCCTGGATTCGACCCTCGACCGCTTTGTCGATATGGTGGTGCTACTGGGGATCGTGATCTTCTACTCCGGTATCGGAGAGCGGGGCATCGCGAGCCTCGGCGCCATCGTGCTGATCTCGACCGTGCTCACCTCGTACGCGAAGGCCCGAGCCGAGCTCCATCTGGAGCATCTGCCCGGTGGAATACTCGAGCGCGGCGAGCGAATCGGCCTCCTGGCTGCGGGCTCGATCCTGGGGCTGATGGTCCCGGTCTTGTGGCTTCTCGCAATCGGGACGACCTTCACGGCTGCCCAGCGCCTCTGGATTGCCCACCGCGAGATGGCGATCCTCGACCGGGCCGCGGCGGGCGCAGGGGAGGGCTCTTGAGATGAGCGATCGTGAAAGAGAATCGGCG
>CBDUYG010000805.1:0-2003 GCA_965371385.1 uncultured Myxococcales bacterium
AAGGCCTTCGCCGAGCCGCGGAAGAGGTTTCGAGGGAACTGGTCGAGGATCAGGACCAGGGCCAGAGCTCCTTGGGGATCGGACATCCATGCGTCGAACTCTCCCTTCAATGCGCGATCCGGAAGGTCCGCGAAGTCCCCGCGAATCCTCTCGTCGAGTTCTTCGCTACCGGCAAACCAGAGCAACATGCGCGTCGCGGCGAGCTCGGGGGACTCGAAGCAATCCTCGAACCAGAAGGTGCAGATACCGCCCCGAAGAGATTCCATCGATTGCCCCCCAACGTGATCGATCCCAATGTTCCTGCGACACGGAGTCGTGGCCTGGCCTTCAGGTCCAGACCCCGGCCCGCCGCCGAGTGTCTCCTCCGATCGACGGCGCGATTCGCCCGGTCACGGAGACACGTCGCAGACAGGCAGGCTAGCATCCGGCGATGCGCCCATCGCGACGTTCGATCAGACTCTTCGTAGCGTCACTCCTGCTCCCCTGGTTGGCTCGCGCCGACGTGCCCCTCTTCAGCGTCGAATCCTATCCCCAGGTCGGGCGAACGATCGCCGCGAACCTGGCCGACTTCGACGGTGACGGGCGAACCGACCTCATGGTCGTGATCACCGCGGGCATCCCGCCGCGCGAGACGCGAACCGCCAGGGTCTACCTCCAGCAAACCGATGGCGTGATTCCCACTCAGCCCTCGCACAGTGTCGCCATTCCACCCTGGAGCGCGGTCTACGACATCGCGGACCTGCGAGATGAGGCGCCCGGAGCCGAGCTGGTGCTGCTTCGCCCCGATGGTGTCACCCTGCTCTCCCTCGCCGACGCCTCGGGTCGCAGCTGGCACCTCGTCGCGCCGGGCCCCAGCACCGTTGCGGCCTCGGAGGATGAACGAGGCCTCGAGCCCTACGACCTGGTGTTCCGCGACTTCGGCCCCGATCCCTGGATCCTGGTGCCCCAGATCGGCCGGACCACGGCGCTCTCTCCCGAGGGAGAGGTGTTGGCGTGGCTCGAGGTGGGACGCCGCGCGAACTTCTATGTCGTGCCCCAGGACAGCTTCTACAACGGAGAGAGCAACATCCACCTCTTCTTCCCGGCCGCCAAGCTCGGCATTGGCGACATCGACGGCGACGGCAGAGCGGACATCGTCGCTTCTTCCCGCCACGAGCTTCGGGTCTTCCTGCAGCGCGAGGACGGCGGATTCGACAGCTCACCCAGTCGCTCTATTCCCCTCGGCCTGGTGACCCAGCGCGATCACATTCGAGGCTCCGGGGGTGTCGTGAGCCTGACCGGCGACATCGACGGCGATGGCCGACTCGACCTCGTGCTCTCCCACACCCAGGGCAACTTCACGAGCGCAAAGACGGACTCGTATGTCTATATCAATCGAGATGGGCAATGGGATCTTGCGAGCCCGGACGCGAAGTTCAGCCGCGAAGCCAGCGTGGGATTCAATCTCCTCGCTGACCTCGATGCCAACGGCCGCCTCGAATTGCTCGAGGTCGAGACCCGATTCAGTCTGCTCGAGGCGATCGAATTTCTACTCTCGAAGGAGATCGACGTGCGGGTGACCGCCCGCTCCTGGGAGCCGGGCGTGGGCTTCGGCGAGCGTCCGATCGTAGATGATCGGCTCAGCATCCCGATCGACTTCGAGACCTTTCGTCCCAAGGGCTTCATCCCGCGCCTGGGAGTGGACCTCACGGGGGATGGATTCATGGACCTCATGACCTCGGGCGAGGGGAAGGCCCTCGAGCTCCACCTCGGCGACGGCTCCAATCCCTTCGTGAAACGCGTCGCCCGGCAGAAGATGAGAACCCTCGGAGTGATCCATTACGCGGACGTCAATGCGGACGGTCTGCCGGACTTCGTTCTCTTCGACCCCCACAACTTCGACATTCCCGTGCAGATCGGGCGCAATCTGGGCACGTTTGCCGACCAGCCGGCGACGATTCGCTCGCGTCCGGCCCCTCCCTGAAGAGCCACACTCATCTGCGACCCGGACCCCGCTGGACCGC
>CBDUYG010000806.1:0-2002 GCA_965371385.1 uncultured Myxococcales bacterium
TTGCCACCGGTGATGCTGGTCAACGTGGTGGCATATTCGAGCATCTCCGACATCGGCACCTTTGCGACGATCGTCGCGCCGTGGAAGCGCGACTCCGTGGTCTGGACCACACCCCGGCGACTGGATAGATCACCGATCACGTCTCCGACCGACTCCTCGGGCGCAGTGACCTCCGCCGTCATGAAGGGCTCGAGGAGCACCGGGCCGGCCGCCGCGACCGCCGCCTTGAGGGCGAACGAGCCGGCGAGATGGAAGGCCATCTCGTTCGAATCGACCGGGTGGTATTTGCCATCGACGCACGCGACCTTGACGTCCACGACGGGATAGCCCGCCAGCGGCCCCTTGCTGCAGGCCTCGACGACGCCCTTCGCCACCGCAGGGATGAGGCCCTTGGGAATCGCCCCACCCACGACCTTGTCCTCGAACTCGAAGCCCTCGGCGCGGCGACGCGGCTCGATGTCGATGTAACAGACCCCGTACATGCCGGCGCCACCCGTCTGCTTCTTGAGCTTCCCCTCGACGTGCTCGGCCTTCTTCGTGACCGTCTCGCGATAGGGGACCTTGGGAGTCTTGAGCTGGATATCGACTCCATAGAGGCGTTTGAGCTTCCTGGCCGTAGTCCGAATGTGCAGCTCTCCCATCCCCGTGAGGAGGAACTCTCCCGTTGAATCCTCCCGCCCGACGTGAAGTGACGGGTCCTCCTCGACGAGCTTGGCGAGGGACTGGAAGATCTTGTCGTCGTCCTTCCCCCCACCCGACTCGATCGCGTACGAGATGACTCCCTCCGGCAGCTCGAGCTCGGGCAGGTGGATTCCACCTTTCTCGTCGGTCAGGACGTTGCCCGTGTGGCAATCCTTGAACTTCGCCACCGCGACCACATCCCCCGGCCCCGCCTCATCGACGTCCACGTGCTTCCCGCCCTGTGGCATCAGAAGCTTCGAGACGCGAAATCTCTCGCCCGTCGTGGCGTTGACGATGTGGGAATCCGCGTGCACGGTCCCCGAGACCACGCGAAACGCCGACAAGGTGCCGGCATAGCGGTCGACAATCGTCTTGAAAACGACGGCCGAGAAGGGTGAGGAGCGATCCGGCTCGACGGTCCGCGGCTCTCCTCCCTCCAGCCCGCTGCCGGACCACTCGCCGCGATCCAGCGGCGAAGGCAGGAGATCGACCAGCTCGCGCAGCAGGAAGCCGACTCCGACCTCGGTCAGCGCCGAGCCGCAGAACACAGGGAGAATCTGCCCTCCCCTGGCCGCAGCAACGAGCCCCCGAGCGAGATCGTCATCGCTGAGCTCGCCGTCATCGAGGTATCGCTCGAGTAGCTCGTCGTCGGTCTCTGCCACCGCCTCCATCAGCGCCTCCCGGCGCAGCTGGGCGTCCTCGACGAGATCATCCGGTATCGCCCCGGAGCCGCCTGGCATGACCGCCTGCATGTGCACGAGGTCGACCACCCCATCGAGCCCACTCTTGCCCTGGATCGGAAGCGCGACGAGAACGGGATGCACCTCGAGCTGGGATAGAGAATCGAGAGCCCGCTCGATGTCCGACTCGGAGCGATCCAGACCATTGATGAACGCGACGATCGGAATCCCGGCCGCCGTCGCGCTGCGCAGCATCTTCGCGGTGCCGGCCTTGGCACCATCCACCGCAGAGACCAGGAGCACGGCACCGTCGAGGGCCTGAAGGGCGATCTGTCCGTCGCCCTGGAAGTTGGGATCACCCGGCGTATCGACCAGCGTGAAATGATTCTCGGAGTAATCGAAACCGAAGATGTGGGAGCTGATCGAGGCCGTGTGCCCATCGCGTTCCTCGGGGAGGTAGTTGAGGAGGGACGAGCCATCATCCACTCGTCCTGCCGTGTCCACAACACCCGCCTGGTGCAGAATGGACTCACCCAGGGTGGTCTTTCCGTCACTGGAATGACCGATCAGGGCAAAGTTGCGGGTGTTTTCGACTCGAACATCATGCATGGGGGTGCTCCCTATCTTCGTTGTCTGGATTC
>CBDUYG010000807.1:0-1999 GCA_965371385.1 uncultured Myxococcales bacterium
CCGGGCGCGTCTGGGATCGCCACGGCCAGCTCCTGGCGAGTGGTGGCGCCCAACTCGCGTGTGTCTCATCGAAGCTCTACTCGGAGTGAGTCCCCCGGAATCAAGAGCACCTTGCCCGTGGTGGCACGACCTTCGAGCGCCCGATGGGCATCGCCGGCGCGCTCCAGTGCGAAGCCTGCGCCGATCCGCACGTCGAGCTCGCCCCGGGCGATCGAGCCCAGCACGGCGTCGGCTCCCGCCTTGCGTGCCAGGGCCTCCTTCTCGGCATCCCCGATCCGAATCAGGGCTACCGCACCCGAGCTCGGCCAATACATAGGCGATCCTCGTCGACGAGCTTGACTACAGCTGGTACGAGATTCGAAATCTCAAGAAGTCCGGGGCTGTCCAGAGATCAGCTGCCCATCCAGACTCGGGCGAGTGGAAATGCGGATTTCCACTCCCTGGCGAGCCTAGCCGAGCGGACTGCGCATCCGACTGCTACCTTCGCAGGTCACCATGTGAGGTCCTTCCGTAGCGAGTCGCGATCCTGCTGAAACCCATTTCGGAATCGCTTTTTTCTCTCCAAGAATCAGATTTCCTGAAACTTTTTGGACTCTTTCGGCACTCACTGGGTGTACACTCTGAAGCGAGCCAGCGGCCGATGGCGGAGGGCAGGCTGCCTTTACCAGTATCTGGATTGGAGAAACATGTTGATCGTCGTTATCAAACGAAAGTTCGGGTCTCTTGACCGAGTCCTTGCAGCACTGGTCGGTGCATTCGTGATCAGCATGATGACCGCAACTGCACATGCTGTCCCACTGAATGACTTCGGGTGCATTACAAACAACAGCGCCGGTGACTGTGCGATTGGCGAGGACCAAATTTCGGCAACCCTGACCGAGGGCGCTGCGGGTGAAGCCACGCTCGAGATCACCATGACGGGCACCGACGCGGCGGTGATCGAGCAGGTCTTCCTGGACTCGACACTCCTGACCGGCGCGTCATTCACCAGCAGCGGCGGCATCGGAATCGTCGAGTTCACTGACGACTCGTCCGCCGGAAATCTTCCCGGTGGGAATACGGTTGCATTCTCGACCGACGAATCGTCGTCTGCGGATCCGCCCCCGACCAAGAACGGAATCGGCTACCACAATAACGACCAGACATCCGGACAGTCGGGGTCCTTCCTGCTCGAGTATGGCGGCACATTCGATGAACTAGTGGCGAGTCTCACGGTCGGTGTTCACGTCATCGGCTTCGATAGCGGCGGCAGCGAGAGCTTCACTACCGGTGGTGGATCTCCCGTTCCCGAGCCGACGGCCGCACTCGTCTTTGCAATCGGCTTCGGAGTCGTTTCGGCGGCACGTCGACGAAACGACTGACGAATTTCAATAGCGAGCGAGATCCATTGATCCATCTGGAGGAGCTTCTGATCGAGGCTCCTCCTCTTTTTCGATCTTGCTCCATTCACACGAGTTGGCTTGGCGTCAGTTCCTCGTGCACCGATGCTTCTTTACGTCGATTCGAATCGCCCGCTGGATTCAACCGAGCCTCTGCACCTCGAGGTGCAGAGGCTCGCCTGAGTCGTCTTGCGCGAAGCAGATTGGCTCGCGAGACCACGGTCGGAGGGCATCGGGCAGCTGGTCGATGTGAAGGAAACGCAGCTCGTCCGCGTATCCTCGAATCTCTGCTCGGGGTGAGTCTCACGGAATCAAGAGCACTTTGCCCGTGGTGGCACGACCTTCGAGCGCCCGATGGGCTTCGCCGGCATCCTCCAGTGCGAAGCGTGCGCCGATCCGCACGTCGAGCTCGCCCCGGGCGATCGAGCCCAGCACTGCGTCGGCGCGCTGCTCGAGCTCCTCGCGTGTCGCGACGTAGTGCGCCAGGGATGGGCGGGTGACGAAGAGGGAGCCGCGCTGGTTCAGCTGCTGCAGATCGAAGGCGGGAACGGCTCCGCTCGACTGGCCGTAGAGGGCCAGCAGACCCCGGGGACGCAGGGAACGCAGGCTCCCCTCGAAGG
>CBDUYG010000808.1:0-1995 GCA_965371385.1 uncultured Myxococcales bacterium
CATCGTCGGGGACCGCTCGACCTGCCGAGTGCTGGAGAGCCCGGGCTTTGTTCGCGCCATGCGCTTCGATACCGTAGCACCGTCCTCTTCGAGGCAGATGCGGCGTCTCCGAGTTCGAGGCGACGCGGAGCCATTGTACGGGTGAGCGAGACTGAAATGATTCACAAGCGCAGGGCGCTGACGCTCGGTCTTGCCGCAATGGTGCTCGGCCTGGTCTATGCGGGGCTCCAGCCCTTCGGCTTCTCGCCTCCGAATCGTGCGCGGCCGCCTTCGTCCGGTCCGGGGCTGACTTTCGAAGCGCCGAGCATGGCGATCAGCGAATCCGCCATCGAGTGGGAGGGAGATGCCGCCTCAGCCGAGATCAGCATGCACATCTGGATCGAACCGGGTGTGCCCAGCCGCGCGGGCTCCGGCGCCCTGCTCTCCCTCGTCGACGGCAGTGAGCGTCCCTCTTTTCTGGTGGCGCAGTGGAAGGGGGGATTGAATCTTCGCGTTCGCAGTGACAACCGCCGGGGGTATTGGGAGATCGGCGCGCCCGGGGTGCTCGAGGTGGGCCGGCGCCATCTGGTCACCATTACCTCGGGAGCGGAGAAGGGCACGCGCGTCTTCATCGATGGTGAGATGCAGGCCCGGAGTTCGCGCACGGTCCACGTGCCGGCGGGGGAGCCGCTCGGAGGGCGCCTGCTCCTCGGGTGCGAGAGCGACGGCGCCGCCGGCTGGGCGGGCACGGTGTTCGGTCTCGCGATCCAGGACGAAGCGATCACGAGCGAGGCTGCGGGGGAGCTCGACCAGGCGATTCGTCGGGAGGGGTTCGCGGCTCTCGTCGGGGCGCCGGCGTTGCGGGCCCTCTATCTCTTCGCTCCGGCGTTCGAGCGCCGCGTTCCCGACGCCCATACACCCTCTGAGGCCGGGCCGGTCCTGGTTCCCGAGATCTTCGAGCCCATGCGTTACGCGGTGCTCACGGTTCCATCCTGGGACGATATGAGGGAGCGTTGGTTCCTGATCGATCTGCCCAGGAACATCGCCGGGTTCATTCCCTTCGGTATCCTAGCGGCGCTCCTCCTCCATCAACCGGGCGAAGGGTCAGGCCAACGACCCGGTCGCCGCCCAGGCAAAAGGGGAGTCGGGGCCATCGCAGCCCTGACCCTGCTGATGGGAGTCGGGTTGAGTCTTGCGATCGAGTCGGTGCAGGTCTTCCTTCCCGACCGGAACTCGTCCCTCCTCGATCTGCTGGGCAACGCCCTCGGAACGGGGGTGGGGCTCGCAATCGCGCTTCGGCTCGAGCGCCGGGGTCTGCTCTCCAGTGAGCGCGATCAGGCCTGAGGGGACTCGGCCCGGCGCAGAGCGATCGAGGGAAGATCGAATCCGGCGATCAAGGCCTGCGAAAGCCCAGGATGTAGTTGTCCTCGAGGCCCGCGACGGAAATCTCGCCGGTGAACTCGAATCCAGCCGCGATGATCTCGGACTTGAATTCGTTCTTGCCGGCGCGCACGTGCTTCACGATCCAGTCCCGGCTCTGGCCCGGGATCCTCTTGAAATCGATCACCACGAGCCGCCCGCCCGGGCGCAGGGACTCCATCAGGCTCTCCAGCATGGCACTGGGTGACTCGAAGTGGTGGTAGACATCGCAGAGGAAGGCGAGGTTGATCGACGCGGGTTCGAGGCCCGTACGGGTGGCCGAGCTCATGACGACCTGCACCGACGCGAGCTCGTCCCGTCGCGCCACCTCGCGCAGATGCTCGGCGAAGCGCGGTGAGATCTCGACGGCGTATACCACCCCCAGATTCCCAACCTCTGGAGCGAAGAGTCGCGTGAAGAGCCCTGTGCCCGCTCCGATGTCGCCGATCGCCATCCCGGACTCGAGCCCCAGGGCGGCGACGATCGCATCGCGGTTTCGAAAGATCTCCCGCGACTCGCCTTCGAAACGACCGATCCACAGATCCACGTCGAGATCGGGAGAGAGGTACTTCTCGTTGAGGTCCGGATTGGCGCCGG
>CBDUYG010000809.1:0-1991 GCA_965371385.1 uncultured Myxococcales bacterium
CCGATCTCCCGGGCGTCGGCGAGCAGCCGAGTCTCCTCCGGGTCGTAGACCGCGTCCATCACCACCGCTTCGGGTCGCAGCACCTCCCGCGGCACCGGCGACTCCTGGGAACGCAGGCCGACGCTCGTCGTGTTGACCAGCACATCGAAGTTGATCTTCTCGAGATCTTCGAGTCCCCCCGCCTCCCCGGCCTTCAGCTCCGCGACCAGGGTTTCGGCGCGCTCGCGAGTCCGGTTGAGAACATCGACCCGGGCGCCGCGCAGGATCAGCCCATGAACGAGGGCCCGGGCTGTTCCCCCGGCGCCGAGCACGACACAGTGCTTGCCCGCGAGCTCGGTCTCGCGTTCGAGGGCTCGCACCGCTCCGAGCCAATCCGTATTGCTGCCCACCAGCCGGCCCCCGTGCAGAGTGACGGTGTTGACGGCACCGATGCTCCGGGCCCGCTCGTCGATCTCGTCGAGGGCAGCCATCACCGCCTCCTTGTGCGGGATCGATACCGCGAGCTGGCGGATGCCGAGGGCGCGAGCCCCCGCGAGCGCGGCTTCGAGGTGCTCGGGGGGGACGTCGAAGGCGAGATAGGCCGCATCGATCCCGAGGCAGCGGAAGGCCGCGTTGTGCATGGCGGGCGAGCGTGTGTGGCCCGCCGGATGGAGCACGATGCCGCAGAGCATCGTGCTGGCGGAGATGGCTCGGTCCACGCTCGACTTCTCCTCCCCTCTCAACCCGTCCTCCCCTCTCAACCTCTTCCTGCTCAACCTCTTCCCTCTCGACCTCTTTCTGCTCCCTCGCGCATCTCTCCGCCGGACTCCGATCCCCGGGGTGCCGGCGGTCGTTCGGGCGATCGGGAGCCATCGTAACCGCGAAGGCGTTCGGCTGCCCGCCCGCTGCGAATCCGCGGAGGTTGCGGTATCCAAGCGTCCTTCATTCTCGAGGGAGGTGCGAACCGTGGCGATTCGAAAGAAGGGATCGAAGAAGAAGCCGGCGACGAAGGCGGCGAAGAGGAAGACTGCGAAGAAGAAGGCGGCCACCGACAATGCGGCTGACGGAAAGAGCCGATCGTCGTCGTCGAAGCCCTCATCGGAGCCCGTGCCCGCCGGCGCCCGGGTCGCCGTCTTGATGGGCAGCCGGAGCGACTGGAGCGTCATGAAGGCGGCCGTCGACGTCCTGGATGGGATGGGAGTGGGCTGCGACGCCCGAGTCATCTCCGCTCATCGCACCCCCGATCGCCATCACGATTACGTGACCACAGCCCGTGAGGCGGGCATCGAGGTATTCATCTGCGGGGCAGGCTTCGCCGCCCATCTCGCCGGAGTCACCGCGGCGCTCACCTCCCTTCCCGTGCTCGGTGTGCCCCTCGAGGGCTCCGCGCTCCAGGGAATCGATTCGCTGCTCGCGACCGTGCAGATGCCCGGCGGGATCCCCGTCGCGACCTTCGGGATCGGAAAGGCCGGCGCGAAGAACGCGGGACTCTTCGCCGCTGCCATCCTGGCCGGGACCGATCCGGTGGTGCGCGAGGCTCTCGACGACTTCCGGGCGCGCCAGAGCGCTGCGGTTCCCATCCGGCCGGAGTGATCCGGCGCGAGAGCGTGAGATTCAGGCGCGGGAGCGTTCGAGCGCGGCCTTGAGATCCTCCCACACCAGGCGGCGGTTCTCCGGTGTGTATTGACGCAGGATGAAGGCCGGGTGGAGGGTCGGCATGAGGGGAATGCCGCGATACTCGTGCCAGGTGCCCCGTATCCGGGTGATCGCGACGTCGCGTCCGAGCAGCAGCCCGGCGGCCGGCTTGCCCAGGGAGACGATGACTTTGGGCTTCACGGCCTCGATCTGTCCGTCGAGGAAGGGGCGGCAGGCCGCGACCTCGTCGGGCAGGGGATTGCGGTTCCCCGGCGGCCGACACTTGACGATGTTGCAGATGTAGACCTGGGAGCGCGCAACCTCGATGCCCTTCTCGATCATCGAGGTCAGCAGCTCGCCCGCGCGCCCCACGAAGG
>CBDUYG010000810.1:0-1987 GCA_965371385.1 uncultured Myxococcales bacterium
GGGGACGGCCGGCGGGAGCGAGATCGAGCCCTGGAATGGAGCGGCGGTGTCCGCCGGCTCGGATCAGAAGGGGATATCGTCGCTTGGCGACGGCGGCTCGTCGGGGAGAGGGGGCTCGTCGCCGTGAGGGCCGGCGCTGGCGCCGACGCGCTCGACGCTCCAGACATCCAGGCTGTTGAAGTACTTGACGTCGCCCTGTGGGCTCGTCCACTCGCGGCCGCTGAGGCGAAACTCGATCCGAACCTCGTCTCCTTCCCGCAGCGCGTCGATGCTCTCGCAGCGATCACCCGTCAGCTGGAAGAGCACGTATTGGGGGTAGGTTGGGTTGTCCGCCATCTCGACCACGAACTCCCGCTTGCGGAATCGCTCGGTGATCTGCTTGGCGTCGAAGACTTTGTATAGCTTGCCACTGGTTTCCATTCCCATGCTGCTCAGCATACTCGGCCTGAGCCCGGTTCACAGCCCGAGACCCGCACGGCGATCGAATTAATTCAGCGAGAGATGAGCGCCGAAGTCTATGTCCGACGCGGGGGCTCCCGGTCCGGGGGGGTGCGTTGGGGAGGGCTCCGGGTCTTCGATCGTGCATTACGTGGGGGCCTGATGCGAGGCCGCCGCGTGGCGGGTTTGACAAAGCCCTGCTGTGAGCGGAAGCTTGCCGGGCGAGAATTCAAACTGTCTCGGAGCCCGATCTGTCGAAGAAAAACGAGGATTTCAAGAGCCCGGGGGACGATCTTCACGGTTGGTCCGGGCTGATCCAGGATCTCGAGCGCAGGCGGGTGCTCGCGCGCTCGATGGGGGGCGAGGAGAAGCTGTCTCGCCGCCTGGCGGCGGGCCAGTTGAACGCGCGCCAGCGGATCGAAGGGTTGCTCGATCCCGAGAGCTTTCGAGAAATCGGGACCCTGGCCGGCGGAGTCGTCGATCCGGGTGATCCCCCGGCTCCCTGCGATGGCTTTCCTGCCGGCTTCGGAGCCATCGAAGGGCGCCCGGTGCTCGTCGGAGCCGAAGACTTCACCGTCATGGGAGGGTCGATCGGCCTGGCGGCCGCGGACAAGCGAACCCGCCTCACCCAGCTCGCCGCCCAGGAGAGGGTTCCCCTCGTCTTCATACTCGAAGGCGCCGGCCATCGCATGACCAACGCTCTCAAGGGCCACGGCCGCACGCCCAACGATCTGCAGGGCCTGGTGGATCTCTCCGGGCGGGTGCCCAGCGTCTGCCTGGTGATGGGGCCTTCGGCGGGTCATGGTGCGCTCTCGGCGCCTCTGATGGACTTCGTGGTGATGAGTGAGGGCGCCTCCCTCTTCACCGCGGGACCTCCACTCGTGAAGGCGGCAACCGGCGAGGAGGTCACGAAGACCGAGCTCGGCGGTCCCGAGGTGCACGTTCGCAGGAGCGGCGTGGCGCACAACCGGGCCGCGACCGAGCAGGAGGCCCTCGCGACGGCTCGCCGCTATCTGGGTTACTTCCCGTCGAACGCCTGGGAGCCCGCTCCCAGCGGCGCCGGGGGCGCCGAGGCCGAGCGGCGTCTCGACGAGATCCTGGCCTTGATTCCCCCGGATCCGCGCAAGCCCTACAAGATGAAGCGGGTGCTCGAGCTGCTCGTCGATGCCGACTCGCTCCTCAACGTGCAGCCCGAATTCGGGACGACCATGATCACGGCGCTCGCCTTCCTCGGCGGGCGCTCGGTGGCAATCGTGGCCAACGACCCGATGTCCAAGGCCGGCAGCATCGATCGCGACGGCGCCCTCAAGGCGGCGCGCTTCCTCGAGATCGCGGGCTCGTTCCAGCTCCCCGTGATCTTCCTGGCCGACAACCCGGGAGTGCTCGCGGGCAGCGCTGCCGAGCGGGAGGGCGCGATGCGCGCGGCGGCGCGCATGTTCGCGGCCCAGCACCGGCTGCCCGGTCCCAAGCTCCACGTGACCTTGCGCAAGGCGTTCGGCTTCGGCAGCTCGATCATGGCGATGAACCCCTTCGACGATCAGACCCTCTC
>CBDUYG010000811.1:0-1986 GCA_965371385.1 uncultured Myxococcales bacterium
CCGGCAACGAAGGCCCGACAACGAAAGCCCCACAATGAAGGCCCCACGATGAAGGTCCCACGATGAAGGCCGACGCTGCGATGCGCCTCGCCCTCGGCCAGGCGCGGCGAGCAGCGGGGCGGACCTTTCCCAATCCGGCGGTGGGCGCCGTGATCTACCGAGGGGATCTCGTCCTCGGCCGGGGAGCGACTCGCCCCCCCGGTGGTCCCCACGCCGAGGTCGTGGCTCTGGCCTCCGCGGAACGGCGCGTCGGTTTGCGTGGCCTTCGCGGTGCCTCGTTGGCCGTGACCCTCGAGCCCTGTTGCTTCACCGGTCGCACCGGGCCCTGCACGGACGCGATCCTCGAGGCGGGAATCGGCAGGGTGGTCATCGGCTGCCGCGATCCCCACGCCAGGGTCTCGGGGCGTGGCATTCGTCAGCTTCGCCATGCGGGAGTCGAGATCGAGGTCGGTATTCGAGAGGACGAGTGCCGCCGGCATCATCGTGGCTTCTTCAGTCTCTGCAAGGCGAAGCGTCCCTTCGTGATTCTCAAGCTCGCGAGCACTCTGGACGGGCGGATCGCCACGGCGGCCGGTGAGTCGCGCTGGATCACCGGGCCGCAGTCCCGGGAGGAGGTTCATCGCATGCGCTCTCGAGTCGACGCCGTGATGGTCGGCTCGAACACGGCCCTGGCCGACGATCCCGAGCTCTCGGCCCGGCGCGCGGGCCGCATCGTCCATCGGCCGATTCGCATCCTGGTCGATTCCCGCCTCCGCCTGGGCACGGGGGCGAAGCTCTACCAGGGGCTTGGCGGTGACTGCGCTGATCCGCCGGGCAGGGCGTCGGCCCGGAGGGTTCAGCCGGGCTTCCGCACCTGGGTATTGACGGCCGCCCGGGCTCGGGGCCGACGGGAGGTCGCTGCGACCGGTGCGCAGCTGATCGATGTCCCCAAGCGAGATTCGCACCTCGACCTCGCCGCCGGGCTGCGAGCGCTCGGCGAACGGGGACTCACGAGTGTCCTGGTCGAAGGGGGGGGCGGGCTCGCTTCGGCCCTGCTCCGCGCCGACGTCGTGGACGAGATACACTGGTTCCAGGCCCCGATGCTCCTGGGAGGCGATGCTCGTCCGGCCCTGGGTCCGCTCGGAATCGAAGAGCTCTCGAGCGCTCTCGAGCTGACGGACGTGAAGGTCCGCAGGATTGGAGAGGATCTCCACACCCGGGCAGGGCTGGTACGTCGAGATGCCCGATCGGGCCGCGGGAGCGCCGGAAGCAGAGGGGGTCGTGGGAAGTGAAGGCATTGCGCGAATGAGAACCTATCCGGCCGATTTGAACGCGACGGGAATGCAGCTCGGGGTCGTAGTGGCTCGCTTCAACCATCTCATCAGTGCACGACTGCTGGAAGGCTGCAGCTCGACCTTTCTCGAGCTCGGGGGAAAGCCCGACGACCTTCATGTGGCCTGGGTTCCGGGGGCCTTCGAGATTCCCCTGGCTGCGAGGCTGATGGCCGAATCCGGGCGCTACGGCGCCATCGTCACCCTCGGCTCGGTGATTCGGGGCGGCACACCTCATTTCGAGTACGTCTGCGAGGGCGTTACCCATGGCTTGCGCGACCTGATGCGCGATACGCGGCTCCCGATCGCCTTCGGGGTCCTGACTCTGGACGACATCGACCAGGCGCTCGACCGCGCGGGCGGCGCTGAGGGCAACAAGGGGGCGGACGTGACTCGGGCCGCAATCGAGATGGCGAACTTGAGGACGAGGTTGGACGCTCCGCCGGCGGTCGACCCGTGACGGAGCAGAGCCCCGACGGACCGACGTTTCGCCATAGCGCCCGGGAAGCGGCGCTCCAGGCTCTCTTCGCCATGGACCTCCAGCACAAGGGCGCCGAGGTCGCGGCCGAGCGCCGCAGGGAGGGCGATCGTCAGTCCGAGGAGCCTCGTGAGCCGGATGTCGAGGCGCTCTTCGAGACGGTGCTGGAAAATTTCGAGATGCCCACGGCGGCGCGGG
>CBDUYG010000812.1:0-1983 GCA_965371385.1 uncultured Myxococcales bacterium
CTGTTGTCGCTGTTGCGGCCGCGTACGCCCTGGGGCTGGCTGAGGTCGTGGCGCTTCTTGACCTCCTTGCCCGCGATCTCCGCCACCATGTCGACCAGGGTGTTGATCGAGATCATGCGGTCCTGGCCGAGGTTCAGGGGATCGCGATGATCCGAGCGCATCAGTCGCTGCAGTCCTTCGACGCAGTCGTCGATGTAACAGTACGACCGGGTCTGCAGGCCGTCGCCCCAGATCTCGATCTCGTCTCCCGGGCTCGCGAGGGCGAGCTTGCGGCACATGGCGGCCGGTGACTTCTCGCGTCCGCCCTCGAAGGTGCCGAGGGGACCGAAGATGTTGTGGAAGCGCACGACCCGGGTCTCGAGCCCGTAGTCCTCGAGGTAGTGCCGGCACTGGCGCTCGCTGAAGAGCTTCTCCCAGCCGTAGCCGTCCTCGGGATCCGCCGGGTAGGCCTCCGATTCCTCGAGGCCCGCGATGTCGGGATCCTCCTGGCGGTACATTGGATAGATGCAGGCCGAGGAGGTGTAGAGATAGCGCCCGATCTCGTTGACTCGTGCAGCCTCGAGCATGTGGGTGTTGATGAGCACGTTGTCGTGCATGATCTCGCCCTTGTTTCCCGAGATGAATCCGATCCCGCCCATGTTGGCGGCGAGGTTGTAGACCTCGTCGATGCGCCGGGTGGCTTCGAGGCAGGCGCTCCAGCGGCGCAGGTCGAGGATCTCGAACTCGCTCGCGCGCGAAGCCTCGAATTCGGGCTCCTTGATGTCGACGCCCCGCACCCAGTCCCCCCGTTCGATGAGGGAATTGACGAGATGATGGCCGATGAAGCCGCCGGCACCGGTGACGAGAATTCGCTTCTGCTGACTCATATCAGGGCTCCGTGTTCCAGGTTCGCTCGTGGATGTGGATTGCCGGCGACGAATCACGCACACCCGCGCCAGTCGGCGCGCTCGCGCCATAGCTGCAGCCCGAACGCCACCAGGAATCGTGGATTGTTGTAGAGGTATCGGCGCCACAGGCGCCGGGGTTCAGTGACGAGGCGATATAGCCACTCGAGGCCGCGGGTCTGCATCCATCCGGGCGCCTGGGATTTCGCGCCCGCGATGAAGTCGAAGGCGGCTCCGACGCCGACGCTCACGCACGCGAGGCGATCACGATGTTCGGCCATCCAGCGTTCCTGCTTGGGGCAGCCGAGGCCCACGAAGAGAATCTCGACCCCGGCGTCCTCGATGGCGGAGACGACGGCCGCGTCTTCATCGGCGCTGAGGGGCCGGAAGGGGGGAGCTGCGGCGAAGACGATCTGGAGCCCGGGATGATCGTTTCCCAGGCGACGCTGCATCGCTTCGAGAACCTCCTGCGTTCCGCCATAGAAGCCGACCCGCACTCCACTCGAAGCGGCCCGCTCGCATACCTTGGGAGTCAGGGTCGGCCCGTAGACCCGCTCGGCCCGATCGAGACCGAGGAGCTTCAGGCACCAGACCAGGGGAACTCCGTCCGACGTCACGAGCTCCGCCGAGTTCACCACGCGGCGGTATTCCGGATCGTCGAAGGCTTCCATCACCATGTGAACCGTCGCGACGCAGACACCCGCGCCGGATCGCTCTGCGGCGAGCTGCATGATCTGCTCGACGCACTCGTCGTAGTGGCTGGCATCGACCCGCATGCCGAGGATGTGCCGCGATGGGGCCGTGGCGCGAGCCGGGGCCTTGCGGGGCACGCTTGCTTCTTCGCTGCGATCTTCGCTGCACTCCATCTGGATCTCTCATCGGCCGCAAAGCGCTTCGGATTAAGGAGCGCCGCCCCGACCGGAAGCTGCACGAAGGGCCGACGCCCCGGGGACTTCAGCCTCAATCTGCTCAAGGCCCTTCGGAGCGATCCCGATGAGGTGGCGGGGGAGCGGAATTGTCGAAGTCGGCGAGGAAGATTCAAAGGCAGCTGCGACGCTTGCGTTCAGAATGGAATCGGCTCCTGCCGCTCGCGTTGATG
>CBDUYG010000813.1:0-1983 GCA_965371385.1 uncultured Myxococcales bacterium
CTTGATGCTCTTCACCTTGGAAAATTGTGCCTTGCCACCGGTGATGTTTCCCTTGCCAGCCGTGAGCCCGATGGAGGTCTGCTCGAGCTTTACGTCCGCCCGCTGGCCGTTGCTGCAGGTGATCGTGCCTTCGCCGGTCTGTCGTTTCACCAGCAGGGACCAGCCCGACAGGTTGTAGACCATGGTGCAATCCGTCGTGGCTGGGTTGTACTTGTTCTGGGCCAGTGCGTTCGGGACGCAGAAGAGAAACGCGCAGCCAAGAATGGCTGGCAGCACAACTCGAATCATTCGCATGTCAGTGATCCTCAGGGACGGGGTTTGAAGCGGGCTGGAACATAGCAGCGGTCGCGATGGCGCGCATTGACTGGGGCCACCTGTGTTTCGTGCTGCCGCCCGACCTTTGCTGTCTCGAACGGCACGAAACTGCAGCCGCTCGTAAGGTTGCCGAATCGGGCGTGTCGGGAGTTGCAAATTCGCAAGTGAGCGATCAGAACGAGGTGCCCCCGAAGCGCTTCAACGTCTCTTCGAGGCGCTCGCGGATCTGGTCGCGGGTGTGCTCGCCGAAGTCGCAGAGCTGGCGGCGGATCTCTTCCAGCGCTTCCTCTCGGGCCTCCGTATTGCGGCGATGCCGAGACGTGCGACGGCTCTCTTGAAGACCCCCGAGGATTCCGCGGTTGGCGTTGAAGATGTACGAGCCGAGCTGGACGATGAGATCGTCCAGGCTCACGAGCCCGACCAGCTTCTTGTCCTCGACGATCGGAATTCTGCGCACCTTGCCGTCACGCATCCGGGCGAGGAGACTCTCGAGGTTCTCGTGCCGGGCGGCCGTCAGGGGCTCGGGTGTCATGATATCGGCGGCATAGGTCTTCTCCGGGTCCCGCTCGACGGCGACGACTCGGCACACGAGATCCCGATCGGTGATGATTCCAATCGGGACATCCTTCTCGGCGACGACGACGCAGCCGACCGAGTGGAGGTCCATTTCGTCCGCGACCTCGACACAGGTCGCATTGGGCAGGACCGAGATGACGTCGCACTCGAAGGCGTGGGAGGAATTCATGTAGATCTCCTATCGATCGATTCGATTCTCGAGCTCGTTGATTGGTGTCTCGTTCGGCGCTTCGCCGACCGGCGATCAGGCCTTGCCGCGAGCTTCGAGGGCTCCGCCGGGTCCCTGGGCCGAGACGACATCCGCTGCCAGGCTGAGTTCGTTGGCGATGCTCGGCAGCACGTCGTCGTAGGCGACGATGCCCGCGAGCTTGCCCTCATCGTCGGTCACCAGGACGCGGCGCACTCCTTCCTGGCGCATGCGCGCGAGCGCTCGATCGAGGCCGACATCCTCCCAGACGCTCACGACGTCGGGGCTCGCGATCTCGCCCAGCTTGATTTGATCGGGGTTCTTGCGACGGCGCAGAACCTTCTGAACGATGTCACGATCCGTCACCATACCAATCGGCCGTCCGTCCTCATCGACGATGGGGAGAGTGCCCACTTTCGCCTGATGCATCTTCCGGGCCGCCTCCCGAACCGTTTCCTCGGGGCTCGCCGTGAGGGGATTCCGGCGGCAGTGATCTCCAACTGACATATGCTCATCCTCGTTGTTCATGACCCGTCCAGCAGATCGAACGGACATGGCTCAAATGCATACTCGATGCGTACGCTCGTGATTGTAGCAAGAGACGTACCGAGCGCGTGGTGTCGATGGAGAGGTCCCGGCTCAGGCTGAGGCCGGCTTGATGTGCGGCAGATCAGGAGCGGGCGAGTCGACCCCTGTGATCGGAGCGATTGCTGCGGAGGCGGGGTGTCTCGAGTGAGGCAATCGGGCGCGCTTCGGGGCATCTGGACCTTGCCGCGCCGGGTTTGGAGACGCGCGGCGATTCAGGGCGTGCGACTCGATGGGCGGCCGGGTTCAGGAGCGGGCGGTCGAGGCGCGGAGCCAGAACCAGGTGTGGGCGAGGCTCGGGGTGACGCTCCACTGGGTAT
>CBDUYG010000814.1:0-1982 GCA_965371385.1 uncultured Myxococcales bacterium
TAGCGCGCGCTCGGCCGGATGATGCGGCCTTCGGCGGCCTGCTCGAGGATGTTCGCGCTCCAGCCGATCACCCGGCTGACGGCGAAGGTGGGCGTGAACATCGGGCGAGGGATTCCGCAGAGATCCATCACCACGCCGGCGTAGAACTCGACGTTGGTGCAGAGCTCGCGCCCGGGCTTCAGCTCTGCGAGCAGCTCGAGGATTCGCAGCTCGACCCGGCGCGCAAATGCGACGCGATCGCCGCCCAGCCGCTCGGCCACCTCTCGCAGCATGACCGAGCGCGGATCCTCGGTGCGATAGACGGCGTGCCCGAAGCCCATCATGCGCTCGCCCGCCTCGATGCGTGGGCGTACCCAGGCGTCGATGTTCTCGGGCGAAGCGATCGCGTCGAGGGTATCGAGGGCACGGCTGGGTGAGCCCCCGTGGAGCGGCCCGGAGAGCGCTCCCAACGCCCCGATCACGGCGGCGCCGACGTCGGCACCAGTAGACGTGATCACCCGGGCGGTAAAAGTGGAAGCATTGAAGCCGTGATCGAGGGTTGCGATCAGATACTGCTCGATCGCTCGTGCGTGCTCGGGCTTGGGCTCCTCTCCCGTGACCATCGCGAGATAGTTCGCCGCGTGGCCGAGCCGGGGATCTGGCTCCACCGGCTCCTTCCCCTCGTGCAGACGCCAGAGGGCGGCCACCAGGGTGGGAACCCGGGCGCAGATCATCATGGCGTCGCGCCGCCGCTCCCCGGCGTCGAGATCGAGCCCGGGCCGCAGGTCGTCGGCCGAGCAGAGCAGGGCCAGGGCGCTGCGCAGCGCACTCATCGGGCTCCAGGGCTGGCCCAGCCTGGCCAGGTCGGGCAGCAGGGCCCGGACCGGACCCGATACCGCCTGGGTCTGCGCGATCTCCTCCCGAAAGGCCCGGAGCTGGCTGCGTGAAGGCAACTCTCCCTCGATCAGGAGGTGCCAGACCTCCTCCAGGCTCCGATTGCGGGCGAGATCCAGCGCCGAATACTCGCGGTAGTGGTAGAAGCCTTCGCGTCCCCGAACGTCGCCGATCTCCGTATCGGTGACGCGGACTCCCTTCAGGCCCGGGGGTACCTCGATGTCCAGATTGCCCTGTGAGTTCAGCGAGTTGCCGATCGTCGTGTCCATGTTCTCCTCCTCGCGCTTGCGGCGATGGTTCGTGGTTTTCAGCTTCGTGTGTGGAGGCGAACTTGGGCGAAAGAGCGACGTGTGTCAATATTGATCAAGTCAACGTTGATCTAGTCAATATGTTTACGTTCGGGCCCAACATCCCGAGTGCAGGAGGCTCGGAAGGGAATGGCGATCGAAGATCGGCTCGGCGGGCTGGAGGTGCTGACGGCCCGCCAGGCCGCCGCGCGCCTCGGAGTGAAGGTCGAAACCATCTACGCCTACGTCAGCCGGGGCGTGCTCGAGCGCAGCCCCGGGCCCGACGGACGTAGCAGTGTCTTCGAGGCTCGCGCCGTTGAACGTCTGGCTTCCGGAAGAGGTGCGCGCTCGCGGACCGGCGGCATCTCGGTCGTACTCGGAACGGCGCTCACGTTGATCGAAGAGGAACGGGTCTCGTATCGCGGCCTCGACGTTGCCGAGCTCGTGCGCCGCGCCAGCTTCGAGGAGGTCGCAGAGTGGCTCTGGCTCGGGGAGCGGAGCCCTCTCGGGGGGGCGGAGGATCCGCCGCCTACGCTCCAGCCGGGGTGGCGAGCTCCCGAGCAGGCGACGAAGGTCGCACGCGGTGCGCAGCGCGGAATGCCGGAAGGCACGGCGCCGGCTGATTGTCTGCGGGCCATAGCGTCGGCGATCGGGCCGACCGACCCCATGCGCTTCGACCTCGAGCCCGACGCGGTCGTGGCGAGCGCCCGCCGCCTGATCAGTGCTTTGCTCGAAGGCCTTCCCGAGCGGGTTGAATTCGGGGATGTCTCGCAGCTCGAGCTCGAAGGCCGAGGCCCGGTCACAGACGGCATTGCATCGCGT
>CBDUYG010000815.1:0-1976 GCA_965371385.1 uncultured Myxococcales bacterium
ACCGCTCCCTTCGCATCGAAGAGGATCGCTCGGGAGGAGGTCGTCCCCTGATCCAGGGCCATCACGTAGTGGGCGCTCATTCACTCTCCTCTTCGTAAGGGCGCCGGAGGCGCCCTTGGGCCGCGGGCGCTTCATCGGGTACCCAGGGCGCCCAGGGCGCGTTGTCGCCGCGGGCGCTCTATCGGGCACCCAGGGCGCGTTGTCGCCGCAGGCGCTTACCGTACGCCTCGAGACGCCCTCATCGTCGCAGGCGCCTCATCACCCGAGGCGTTCCATCGGGCCCGGCAGGCGAGCGCCCCCGGGTTCTGCGCTGGATCTACTCCTCCGCAAAGAGGGCGGCGACGAAGTCATCCGCCTTGAAGCGCTGCAGGTCGTCGATCCCCTCCCCCACCCCGACGTACTTGACCGGGATTCCGAACTCGTCCGCGAGGCCTACGATCACCCCGCCCTTGGCGGTGCCGTCGAGCTTGGTGAGAACCAGCCCGGTCACCTTCGTGACCTCGGTGAAGAGCCGCGCCTGGGAGATGGCGTTCTGCCCCGTATTCGAGTCGAGGACCAGCAGGCATTCGTGCGGCGCCTCCGGGAGATCGCGGCTGAGCACTCGATAGATCTTTCCCAGCTCTTCCATCAGGGGCTTCTTCGTCTGCAGACGCCCCGCGGTGTCGATGATGCAGACGTCGGCCTTGCGCGCGATGGCGGCCTTGACGGTGTCGAAGGCCACCGCGGCCGGATCACCACCCGCCTTGCCGGCGATGACCTCGCATCCGGCCCGCTCTCCCCAGATCTGCAGCTGCTCGGCGGCGGCGGCCCGAAACGTATCTCCGGCGCCGAGGATGACGTTCTTGCCCGCGCTCGTATATTGCGCCGCGAGCTTGCCGATCGTCGTCGTCTTGCCCGACCCGTTCACGCCGAGTACGAGGATCACGAGTGGGCCTTCAACCGGCGCGGGATCGTCACTCGCGACCTCGACCCGCTCGAGCTTCTCGCGAATCGAGTCGCGCAGGACCTCGCGGACCCGCTCGCCGCTCGCGCCCGATGCCTTCTTCTTTACCTCGTCGAGCAGACTCTCGGCCGTCGCCACACCGAGATCCGCGGTGAAGAGCATCGCCTCGAGCTCTTCGAGCAGGTCCGCGTCGACCGATTTCGCGCTGAGTACGCCTCCCAGGCGACCGACCAGGGTCTGGCTCGTGCGAGCGAGCCTTTCCCGCAAGCTCACCTTGGGGGATGGTGGCTTGGGTGCGGGCTCAGGCTCGGGCTGCGACTCGGCAACGAGTTCGGGCCTCGGCTCGAGCTCGATGAGGGGCTCGGCTTCGGCGATCACCGGAGATCGCACCGGCTCCGGCTCGGGGACAGGCTCGGGTGTGGACTCGGCAACGAGTTCGGGCCTCGGCTCGGGCTCGATGAGGGGCTCGGCCTCGGCGATCGCCGGAGATCGCACCGGCTCGGACTCGGAGATCGGCTCCGGCTGCGGCTCAGAATCCAGCCGGGCCGGGGGAACCGGCACCGCCTCGACCACCGCAGGCTCGACGACTTCGACGGCCTGCTCGGGCTGCTCGGAGAGGTCCCCCCTCAGCGACGCAGGAGCCGAAGCCACCTCTTCCGCGACTGCCGGCTCGGCCCCGTGCGCGGCCTCGCCGAACTCGCGACGGGCGCGCTTCTCGAGCCGTTGATCGAGCCAGAGGAGGAGGAGAGCGAGCAGGGCTGAACTCGCGGCCACGATCAGGGAGGCGTTGACCATCACCCAGTCGAGCGCGTTCTGGAGCAGAGGAGAGAGTTCGCTTGCGTTCATGGGCTGCCGAGCATACCAATGCGCCCGGACCTCAACACCCTCTCAAGCGTAGCGAGGAGGTCGCCCGGGAGATGCGAGTGGCCGGGAGAGTTGCGCTCCGCGTTTCACGGAAACGCCGCAGAAGAGCCTTCCGCCGATCGGACCTGCAGCCTAGTCGAGCGCCACCGAGACGAGCTTGCTCACACCC
>CBDUYG010000816.1:0-1968 GCA_965371385.1 uncultured Myxococcales bacterium
AGGCCCGGCCCTCCGCCGCCCAGTCCGAGTTTTGATTCGAGTTCTTCCAGAGATAGAATCTCCAAGATCGCCCGAGAACGATCTCCACGACCCAGGGAGCCCACCATGGCCACCATGCACCCCAAGGACCTGGGTCTCAGCACCGAGAAGGCGGGCGGCGCCACCTCCCCGACTCCGGGCGAACGCACCCTCTTCAATTTCTTCCGCACTGCAGCCAAGCCCGACAGCTCGTGGGTCGTGTGGTTCGAGCCTCTCCTCGGCCCGGATCGCCTGGAGGCCGACTTCCTGCTCTTCCACAAGAAGCTCGGCTTCGTGGTCATCGAGGTGAAGGATTGGAGCATCGACCGGATCGTGGAGGCCGATCTTCACCACTTCGAAATCCGTGGTCAGGGCCGAAGGCAGAACCCCGAGAAGCAGGTGCGCTCCTATGTCTACGCTCTGCAGGAACAGCTCGTGGAGATGGACTTCGTGGTCCGCGAAGGCGCGCAGAAGGGCCGTCACAGCATTCCGATCGGGACGATGATCGCGTTCCCCAATGTGCACCGCGCCGACTACCGCTCCAGCGACGGCTTTCGGCTCAGCGATGTCATCCCCGAGAAGCTTCTCTTGCTGGCAGACGACATCGACCCGATGAGCCCCCTCGCCTCGGACGAGACCGGCAAGCTCTTGGAGGAGCGACTGGCCGCGGTCGTTCCCTTTCGCTGCCCCGGCCTCAGCCTGGGTCACATCAACCGCCTCCAGGACGGAATCTGGCCGACGCGCGGGACGCGCATCCCTGCGCGCAAGGGAATCGGCAAGGACGAGCTCCAGATCCACACTGCGAACCTCGACCACATGCAGGCACGAGTCGCCCGCCGGCTCGGCCGAGGTCATCAGATCCTGCGCGGGGCCCCCGGCACCGGCAAGAGCATCGTGATCGCCCACCGCTGCCGATTCCTGCAGGAGTACGACTCCTCGATGGAGCGGATCCTGGTGGTGTGCTTCAACATCGCCGCGTCGCGTTACCTGAAGAGGCTGATCATGGAGCAGGGCGTGAGGCTGGGACGATCCGGCGTGGACGTGCTGCACCTGTATGAACTCTGCTCCCGAATCACCAAGGAAGAGATCAACTACGCGGGCGAGTCGAGCGAGTATTACGAAACTGCGATCGGCATGGCGCTCGACGACCTGCAGTCTGGCAAGTCGGCGGTCGAGCACTACGACGCCATCCTGGTGGACGAGGGCCAGGATCTCGGCGACGACATGTACCGCCTGCTCCTCGAAATCCTGAAGCCGGGCGGTGACCTGCTGATCGCCCTCGATACGAATCAGAACATCTACCGCCGACGGTCGACCTGGAAGTCATTGGGAATCCGAGCCTCGGGCAACACCCACACCCTGAAGGTCGCGTACCGCAACACCCACGAGATCCACCGATTCGCCGAGGCGTTCCTCGGCATCCGAGATGCGACGCCGTCCGCTCAGCCCGAGCTGCTGCCGGACGCAGCGGATCGACACGGCGAGCCGCCGCACCTCGAGCACTGCGAAGACTACGACGCCCTATTGAACTACGTCGAAGACGACATCCGGGGGAGCATCGATCGCCGCGAGTACGCCCGCTCCGAGATCGCGATCATCTACGACGACAAGGTCTACGCCGAGAGCGACGGCCCGCTCCAGTTCGACTATGCGAAGAAGGAGAAGGTCCGCCAGATTCGCGAGCGCTTCGAGGACGCAGGCATTCCGGTAAAGTGGATCTCCGAAGACACCCGCGCCAAGGAGCTCTACGACGTAACCACCGACCGCGTCACCCTGATCAGCATCCACAGCTCCAAGGGCCTCGACTTCGACCTCGTCTATCTACTCGGCGGCAATCAGATCGCCCCGTCGAAGACGCTCTCGAACGCGGAGCTGGACCTCTTCTACGTCGGGATCACCCGGGCGAAGCACCGGCTGGTGATCCCGTACTGCTGGGAGTCGGAGTTCATC
>CBDUYG010000817.1:0-1963 GCA_965371385.1 uncultured Myxococcales bacterium
TCGGTACCGAGGCGACCGACCAGCCGATAGCCCTCGCCGAAGCCATCGCGATAGGCACTGAGGATGTAGCTCGAATGCGAGGCCAGCTCGCTCTTGCTGAGGTGGTGGATCTCGGGGAGCGAAGTGCTCGTCCAGAGATTGATGCCGATCGTGACCACCAGGGCTGCCGCTCCAGCCATCGCGGCGAGCCGGCCGTGAACCGCCCAGCTCCACCCCGAGTCTTCGATGAACTCGAGGGGGGGGAAGACCTGATGGTCGTCCGCTGCGGCATCCATGCCCGAGGCAGCGAGAGCGCCTCGGCCGGCATCGGAGGGTCGCAGCTGCGTACGAATTCGATTGAGGGAGGAGAGCGGGGCATAGAGAAAGCGGGTCTTGGCTTCGGAGAGCTGGCAGGCTTCGGCGTATGCGTTTCTCGAGAGACAATCGGAGGTTCGCTCCTGGAGCCTTTCGTCCAGCTCCCGCACCCAGTCGTTCTGCACCTGGTCGGGATCGATCTCCAGCGTCGCCAGATCAGCCTCGAGAGCCGCGATGTCCTTGAGCAGCAGGCCCAGGACGATGGTTTTGATGACCAGGTCGGCGGTATCGCCCGCTTCGGATTCGGCTCGCAGTGCATCGACATCCTCCTGCTCCAGGCAAGACAGGTCGAGGGCGAGAGCGATCCGCTCCGAGGTGCAGCTGCCGATCGAGATCCCCTTCATGCGTCTCAGGATCGCTTCGTGGACGAGGGCGAGTCCCTCTGCATCGTCGAGGCGGACGCGAGGTTCATGAAGCTCGCCGGCCCAGGGTTCGCCGCCAAGGCCGGCGTCGATGGGATCGCTTCCATCGGCTTCGGCCCACTCTTCCTGAAGGCTGCCGATGTCGGCATCCGATTGGCGCGAGGCCTCGAGATCGTCGTGGAGACGATTGAACATCCGCGTGTTGTAGGTCACGATCGCGCGCAGCATGCTCGGAAGCAGGATGTTGATCCCCAGCTCCTGCTTTCGTTGTCGCATCTTCGCGGCGATTTCGCTCGCGTTTGCGTCGCTCGGCTCGAGAGAGCTGGCCTGGAAAAACTCGAGCTCGAGCTGCGAGGTGTCGATCTGGCCGCTCTGCTGAAGATCGACCGCCAGGTTCCTCAGCTCACTCGTGAGCATCGCGGGATCTTTGGAGATCGATCGGCGTCCATCGTGTTCGCGCGTCGAGAGCAGGGTGATGAGATATTCGATGGTGGGAATCCGCGACAGGATGGCGTCGCGCTCGGAGAGCAGCAGCTCGAGCAGGGCCATTACCTCACCGGGATGTTGCTGCTGCACTCGAGGTAGCGTTGATCGCAGCTGGCTCGGACCGACCTCGTCTGCGCAGTCGAGCAGGAATTCTCGGCTTTTCTCGAGCTCGAGGTCGATTCCCTTCATCGACGAAGAGAAGAGAAGGCGATCTCCGTCGTTGGGCTCTTCCAGGGATGCGGCCTGCTTGCTCAAGCGATCGAGGGCTTCACGGAGGGTGCGTCCGAGTTGAGCCTGGTCCTTGTCCTGCAGGGAGATCATCGAAGAGGCCAGTACCCGGCGAGCCGATCGCAGCCGGGCGAAGAGCTGGATACGCTTCCTTACTTCGCTGCGGATTCCTTCGGCGCTCCGGTGGGCGAACTCCTGGGATTCATCGCTCAACGTCGTATCCTCGTGCTCGAATCTTCGATGTCGTCGGAGACGATGATTACGCAGCCCCTGGTTTTTTCTCCTGGCGCCACGACGGGCGCCCCGCCTTCGACGATCAGGACGTCCATGACCTCATCACTCAGATCGAGATTCGCGATCGCGACGACCTCGTAGGCATCCTGGCCTCCCTTGCGCTCGTAGTTGCTGAGGGAGTAGGTGTAGTCGCCCATCCGGACGGTCTGGGGGTCGATTCGCGTGGCTCCCCGGAAGTACTGGCCGAGCTCGTTGAAGTTGGTCGCGTATCGATCGTAGTTGATGAAGAAGTTCTCCTG
>CBDUYG010000818.1:0-1962 GCA_965371385.1 uncultured Myxococcales bacterium
TCGAGAGGTCGTTGATCTTCTTGCGCAGGGTGTTGCGGTTGATTCCGAGGATGGCAGCCGCGCGAATCTGGTTGCCCTCGGTTCGAGCGAGCACGACCTCGAGCAGGGGCCGCTCCACCCGTTCGAGCAGACCGCGATAGAGGTCGCCCGACTCCGGCGAGTCGAGGGCGGCGTCGATCTCTTCGAGCAGGAGCTCCTCGAAGGTCGGGCCCTCGCTCTCATCCCGCGCCCCATCGCTCAGGAAGGAGAAGTCCTCGCCGCTGAGGACCTCCCCGGAGCTCAGCACCAGTGCACGCTTGATCGCGTTCTCGAGCTCGCGGACGTTTCCCGGCCAGTCGTACTGGCCGAGGAGCTGGATCGTCTCCTGGGCTAGGAAGCGCTGGCCACCGACCAGCTCGCTCGCATAGCGGGTGACGAAGTGCTCGGCGAGGATCGGGATGTCGTCGCGTCGCTCACGCAGGGGAGGCAGGTGGATCGGCACCACGCGCAGGCGATAGAGGAGATCCTCGCGAAAGCTGCCTTCGCGCACGGCGACATCGAGGTCACGGTGGGTTGCGGCCAGGATCCGGACGTCGACCGTCTCCGGCTTGCGCCCGCCCACGCTCACCAGCTCTCCCGATTGAACCACACGCAGCAGCTTGGCCTGGAGCTCCGGGGGCATGTCGCCGATCTCATCCAGGAAGATCGTGCCGCCGTGGGCCTCGCGAAAGCGCCCGAGGCGTGCCTCCACCGCGCCGGTGAACGCGCCCCGTTCGTGCCCGAAGAGTTCGCTCTCGAGCAGCTCCCGGGGAATGGCGGCCGAGTTCACGGCCACGAAGGGTCGATCCGCTCGCGGGCTCGCCTGGTGGATCGCCCGGGCGACGAGCTCCTTGCCCGTTCCGCTCTCGCCGGTGATCAGTACCGAGACGTTGCGGCCGGCGACCTTGCCCACGATCTTGAATACCTCCAATAGAGCCGCGCTCTTGCCGACGAGGCGTTCACCGCCCGGAACCTGCTTGCGTCCGACTTCTCTTCGCAGATGCCGGACCTCGCGCTGGAGCGCCCGGGTCGAAAGAGTCTTCTCTGCCAGGGCCGCGACCTCGGCGATCGAGAAGGGCTTCACGAGATAATCGAGGGCGCCCCGCTTCATCGCCTCGACCGCGTTCTCCATCGTATTCTCCGCCGTGATGATGACGGCCGCGGTTTCGCTTCCGAGGGTGCGCAGGGAATCGAGCAGCTCGAGGCCCGAGCGCCCGGGCATGCGGATATCGAGAAAGGCGAGGTCGTAGCTTCCGCTGGTGAGGAGCTCCAGGGCGCGATCGCCGTCCTCGACCTCGTCGACCTCGTGCCCCTCGGCCTCGAGGGACTCGCGCAGGACGAAGCGGATCGAGGCTTCGTCGTCCGCGACGAGGATACGCGCCGTCTTGCGGGCTTCGTGGCTTACTCCAGTGCTCATGATGGTTCTCTCTCTTGATTGGAAGGTGCACCCGGGAGCCGTTGCTCGAGGGGAAGGTTGACGTAGACGCTCGTGCCCTGACCGGGCTCGCTGGTGAAGCGCAGGCTGCCCCGGTGACGGGTGATCCAGTGGTGGGAGACGGCGAGACCGAGGCCCGTGCCCTTTTTGCGCGTCGTGAAGAAGGGGGTGGTGAGGCGATCGAGGATCTCGGGCGCGATCCCCCGGCCGCTGTCGTGGATGCAGACCTGGACCGTCGGCAGCCGGCGCCCGTCCTGGGCGGTCAGACGATGATCGAGGGTCATCCGGGTCGAGATCTCCAGGCGATCGCCGCCCTCGTCCATCGCCTGCAGGGCGTTGCGCACGAGGTTCAGGAAGACCTGCTTGAGTCGATCGGCGTCGGCGGCGAACTCGGGGATGGATGGATCGTAGATTCGCTTGATCGTCTTGCCCTGGCAGAGGGGGTCCATGCGAGCCAGGTCGATCACCTCGTCGAGCACCTGGTGCAGATTGACCATCGCGATCTCGAG